>NZ_JBYKYF010000436.1:0-1952 GCF_057736855.1 Sporomusa sp. | reverse complement strand
CTGTGACCTTCGGGTTATGAGCCCGACGAGCTACCAACTGCTCCACCCCGCGATGTTATGTTGGTGGAGGGAGGTGGATTCGAACCACCGAAGTCATACGACGGCAGATTTACAGTCTGCTCCCTTTAGCCACTCGGGAATCCCTCCAAGTTACTGAATAATAGGATGTTCCGCGCTACACTTGGAACTTAGCGACTCACTCATATTACCGCTTCGTAGCTCGCAACAATATGGTTCGCTTCTTAAAATGGAGCTGGCGATAGGAATCGAACCCACAACCTGCTGATTACAAGTCAGCTGCTCTACCTATTGAGCTACGCCAGCATCATTTTTATGTCCCTTACTCAGTGACAGAACTTATTATATAATAACTCTCGACCTATGTCAACAGCTTTTCATCCAGATATTTTTTCCTATCCACTCAAGCTAACGCAAGAAAAAATAATAATAAGATATCCCTGCGATGACAAAACGATAATAGGCAAAAGAAGCCAGTGTCGAATTGTTCAGGAACCGCAAAAACCAAACAATAGATACATATGCAGTAATAAACGCAACAGCAAAACCAATCGCAAACATGGTAATATCACTAGGATTTAGTTTGTCCCATATCTTCAATAAATCATACAAGCACGCCACTAGCATTAATGGTACGGCTATTATAAATGAAAATTCAGCAGCCGCTTTGCGACTCATTCCCAAAAATAAGCCACCTGCTATGGTTGAACCTGAGCGTGAAAATCCTGGCCATAACGACAACACTTGAAATAAGCCGACCCAAAAGGCCTGCTTTAAAGTCATTCTATCCACATCGCAGGTCACCGGGCGTTTAGCTGTTTTTTCAGCCACAAGCATTAGGACAGCCCCGGCAACCAGGCCGATAATTACGGTAAAAGGGGAAAATAGATAGTTTTTTATCGGGCTGTGCAATAAATAACCGATTCCCATTACCGGCACAATTCCAACCACAACATGCAAAGCGCTCAATCCATACCCATAAATATTTATTTTCTTAGGTTTTATCATAGCCAAAAATTTATCCCGATACAAAATGAAGACCGATAAAATTGCGCCCAATTGAATAAATACTTGAAAAACACTTGCCTTTTCGCCTTCAAACCCCAACAAGGAACCAACCAGAATCATGTGCCCGGTAGAAGAAATAGGCAAAAACTCAGTTAGGCCTTCAACAATACCTATAATTACTGCAATCATATTTTCACTCATGTGATTTCACCTCATGTTTCATTTTCATATCCGCCTGCAACATGTGCAAAACCTCAACATCGGTGGGAAAAGCCATATCTGGCACTGAATCTAAGGGGAAATAAGCCACCTGATCTAAATCATCACCCGGACATAGCACGCCACCGACGACCTTAGCCTCAAACCATACACCCACTGTATGAGCAGCCGGATTATGAAAATTAGATAAAACGGCATATACCTTTCCTGGTTCAATCTCTAAACCTGTCTCTTCCCTAAACTCCCTTCTCACAGCATCACGGATATCTTCATCATATTCAACATAGCCACATGGTATACACCATAATCCTGGATAGCTGGCAGAAGCTGCCCGCCGACCCAGTAAAACCGCATCATTTTGACGTACAATAGCAGCTACCCCAACAATTGGATTTTCATACATCGTAAAAGCGCAATCATTGCATATCAAACGCTGCCGTTCTTTAACTTGGCGGTAATGCAATTGGCCGCCACACTTAGGGCAAAAGATATATCGTTGTTGTCTCATGATGACCTCCTTAAAACACTGTTACTATTTTACCATATTTAATCCAAAACCTATACTATTATCCAACAAATATAAAAAGACTTGTCCTGTACCAAGTCTTTTAAGATGAACAAATAACTATATCATAAAAAATCCGGGACTTCAGTGCAAAAAAACACTTTCTTCCCGGATATCATCATGAATCACATATAATTGCTTA
>NZ_JBYKYF010000061.1:0-12624 GCF_057736855.1 Sporomusa sp. | reverse complement strand
GCACCCAACCGCGTTTATACAAGTAGTGAGCAATACGATGCAGCCAAATGGCATGTAACCCAGGGTAGCAAAGCAATACCTCAAGCACACTTTTAGCTGCAGGATCACGTTCAAATACCACTTGGATATCCTTTTTTATCCGGTCAAACATAGTATTCCCTCCCATAGCTTAATTTAGAATAGCTAAAGAAATCCGGCTTATGCCAAACCTATTGTGAAGGTGATGCTTATTTCGTTCCCTTACAGAAAAAAACTGCTAATCTTGGTACGGAATAGAAAAATAAAAGAGCCGCCTTCTCTAGATACAGAGACGATGGCTCGCGGTTCCACTCTGCTTGGGCATAATACCCCTGCTCTAACTGATAACGGCAGCAACCGGGATGACCTACTTATCCTTCAGCCACCCTGCTATCAGGTGCATTTCGGTGTAGCCTTACCCAGCATCGCTTACAGCCGACGACGATGCCTCTCTGTGGGGGGTATACACGTACTTCTCCTGGTCTTCGCAGTTCACTGGTGGTTATCACCAACCACCAACTATTAACTTGCAGCAACATAATGTAAGACATTCATTTCCGAGTGCTACAATCGGTTTTACGAGTAAATTATACTAATAGAGGCTTGAACATGTCAAGCAAAGATGTTATATCTTGGCAATTAAACCGTCTATTCTTGACAGGGTACGTTCTTTGCCAATCAGCGGGATAAGGTTAATGAGTTCCGGTCCATGCATTTTGCCAGTAACTGCAATCCGCACAGGCATATAAACCTTTTTTCCTCCCAGCTTTAATTCTTTAACAATGGATTTTAAAATCGCCTGAATGGCTGGTGGTTCTACCGTTTCCAATGCGGCAAGTTTGCTTTTAAATCTCCCCAGAACCTCAGGAATTGTAGCATCTTTCATAATCTCATGGGCTTCTTCATTTTCAAACTCAATATTGTCATTAAAGAAAACATCAATATGTTCTGTGATCTGCGCGGCATAACTGATATATCCCTGTAGTTCAGCCACTACTTTTACTAACCAAGCTTTTTGCTCGGCAGACAGCTCCTCACCGATATAGCCTGCTGCCCTAAGATGCGGCAGAGCCAATTCGGTAATACGTTCTGGACTGGCTTGTTTTATGTAATGGGCATTGATATGGTTAAGCTTGTCAATATCAAATACTGCAGGGTTCTTAGCCACCCGATCCATGGAAAACTGCTCAATTAATTCTTCTCTTGAAAAAATTTCCTGTTCACCTGGCGGAGCCCAGCCAAGAAGAGCCAAGAAATTAACAATCCCTTCTGGTAAATACCCCAAGTTTTTATATTGTTCAACTGAGGTTGCACCATGACGTTTGCTCATCTTGGTCCGATCTTTCCCCAGAATGAGCGAAATATGGCCAAAGGTAGGCAGCTCCAGACCAAGCGCCTGATAAAGCAAGATTTGCCTTGGCGTATTAGACAGATGTTCTTCTGCCCGAATGACATGCGTAATTTTCATGAGTGCGTCATCCAACACCACGGCATAGTTATATACCGGGATGCCATCCGATTTTACAATAACAAAGTCCCCTACACCATTGGAATCAAAGCTTACCGTGCCTCGAACCAAATCTTTAAAAACAATTTGTTGGTTGTCTGGAACACGGAAGCGAACGGTAGGTTTACGACCCTCAGCGATAAACCGCTCACGCTCAGTTTGGGTCAAATGACGACAGCGGCCGCCATAACGGGGGTTTTCCCCTTTATTCATTTGCTCCTGACGTTCAGCCTCAAGTTCTTCTTCACTACAGTAGCAGTAATAGGCTTGTCCGCTTGCTAGCAGTTTTTCGGTATATTCGCGGTAAATATCCAAACGCTCTGTCTGGCGGTATGGACCATATTCACCACCGATATCAATACCTTCATCCCAGTCAATTCCCAGCCAGCGCAAAGATGCTTTAATATTTTCTTCAGATTCCCGGGTAGAACGTTCTAAATCAGTATCCTCAATCCGTAATATAAACTTCCCGCCCGTTTTGCGGGCTAACAGCCAGTTAAACAATGCTGACCGCGCGCCCCCGATATGAAATGGCCCTGTCGGACTGGGAGCAAACCGTACTCTAATTTGTTGATCCATGTATGTACTCCTTCCATGCACCCAAGCATTAATCTATATATTCCGCGTTAAAATCGCCTTGAGCAAATTTAAACGCATTGTATCTATATATAATCATAGCGTTGTGTCAATCATTGTATATTTTAGCAGATTCTGCGTCACCATGCAAAATATATGTTTACCTAAAACATTTTTCAAAAAAATGTGCTGTCAATAATATGACAGCACATTACTTCACTCTAAGCAAAAACATCCCATGTACAATATCAGGAATAATGAACGTAGTATTGGCATCGGCAAAACCGCCTGTCACTGGTTTGGCACCATCTGACAACACCGCCACCCGCCATATCAGCTTGTCATTAATCCACAACTCGCCACAGGTTGCCCCATCTTGGCGTAAAATATTTATATTAAACTCTGCTGCCAACGCCGAAGACGGAAAGCAGCTAGCCATTACACCAAGAATAAGCACAATGAACCACTTTTTAATCTGATTCTGCATAATCTGCCCTCCAAATACAACAAATACTTATTCATAATATGTGTGTTTACGCAGCATTTATGCAGTTCATTTCTCGGTATTAAACTTTAGCCGCCATAATCGTCGCAGTGGCGTAAGCAGCAATACCTTGGCCCTGTCCAGTAAAACCTAATCCTTCGGTAGTAGTGGCCTTTACATTTACTTGACTGACAGCAATCCCTAACGCTTGGGCAATATTTTTATTCATCTGTTCTATGTACGGTGCCAGTTTAGGCTTTTGCGCCACAATGGTCGCATCAATATTATTGACAACATAGCCATGTGTAGCCAATAGCGCACCCACTTCAACTAGTAACTTCAGGCTGGAGATGCCTTTATACTTGTCGTCAGTATCGGGAAAATGTCTTCCAATATCGCCCAAGCCAGCCGCGCCTAATAGAGCATCTTTAATAGCATGCAAAAGCACATCAGCATCAGAGTGGCCTGCAAGCCCTAATGTATAAGGAATCTCTGTTCCGCCAAGAATTAATTTGCGTTCAGGCACCAAACGGTGGACATCATAGCCAATACCACAGCGGATCATTGCCTTTACCTCCTCTTGCTTAGCCATTAACATTTCGGCCAAACGTAAATCCTCGGGTGTAGTAATTTTGAGGTTATTATAATTTCCAGGAACAATTTTTACCTTAACACCTAAGCGTTCGACCAGCGCTGCATCATCAGTACCCAAATATCCATCTGCGGCTGCTTGTGCATAAGCAGTTTTAAGAAGCTCGCTGCGGAAAGCCTGGGGAGTCTGAACCGACCACAAAGTCCGGCGATCAGGTGTATCAGTTACTAGCCCGGCTTCATCTGCGACTTTAATCGTATCTTTTACTGGTACAGCCACGATAGCCGCCTGGTGCTGCCGAGCAGCAGCAATAATTTGCTCAAATAATTCCGTTGAAGCTAGTGGACGGGCCCCATCGTGCACGATAACAATTTGGGCATTATCCGGAACAGCGGCAAGCGCATTAGCAATAGAATACTGGCGTTCGCTGCCACCAGCAACCACCTGCCAAGGAATCGGTATAGTAAGCTGGGTCATCATGTTAAAAATGGTTTCTATTTCTCCAGGTGATGCCGTTATAATCAGCTTCGACACTTCTGATACAGCACTGACCGCTAAGACCGAATGCACCAGTACAGACTTGCCGGCCAACGGCAGTAAAACTTTATTGATAGTACTGCCCATCCGCTTTCCCTGTCCGGCGGCAGCAATAATAGCACATACCATAAAAAAACCTCCCCCGGATATTGAGAAAAAACTTGGCTTGTGCCAAGTCCTATAGGACGCCAACACAAGCCTTGGTCTTATTATTAGATATAAGCCTTCAAGCCTTAAAGGCCTGAAGGCTTGAAAACTAGTTTATATTATATTAGTGCTTTAGGTTTAGCAAAAATCATTCTCCCCGCGGCAGTTTGCAACACCGAAGTTACCAGTACTCCCACCGTTTCACCAATGTGTTTTTTACCGCCGTCAACAACAATCATTGTACCATCATCAAGATACGCTACGCCCTGTCCGAATTCTTTGCCGTCTTTTACTACATGCACTACCATTTCCTCGCCCGGCAGTACTACTGGTTTAACAGCATTAGACAGTTCGTTAATATTAAGAACAGGTACACCTTGCAGTTCGGCCACTTTATTAAGATTATAATCATTTGTTATGACTTTGGCCTTAAGGAGTTGAGCTAATTTGATTAGCTTTGAATCTACTTCAACAATATCCTCAAAATCACGGTTATCAATCTGAATATTCAGTTCCAGTTCTTTTTGCATCCGATTTAATATATCCAGCCCCCGCCGTCCCCGATTGCGTTTAAGAAGATCAGAAGAATCAGCAATATGCTGCAGCTCTTCCAAAACAAAAATCGGGATAATCAGCAAGCCTTCAACAAATCCGCTTTTGCAAATATCCGCAATGCGTCCATCAATAATAACACTGGTATCCAGTATTTTCGGCTGACATACGCTGTTATCCTTATCCTTCGGTCGCTCTTTGCCATCGCGATTGATCCAGGGCAATGCAGGAAGATTAGAAAACATACTAAATAATTCTTCGCGTTTTTTAATCGCAACATTAACCCCCAAGTATCCAAGAATAACACTGAGCACCAGCGGAACATATTTACCAACAATCGGAATCGGCAAAAAAGCCGGTCCAAGTAAATTAGAAATTATAAGTCCAGTAGCTAAACCTAACACGCCTGCTAATACATCATACCCAGGCATTTTGTTAAGACGTAATTCCACCCAGTAGGTGAAGTTCCATAAATATTTTAAGAGAAACGGCGCTACCACATAGCCAATGATGCCGCCAACCAAACCACCGAATACAAACGTGAGAATGGTAGTCATGGTAATGCCAAATACGCCTATTCTTAAAAATTCTTCACCTACAACAGTAGCCAACAGCGGAATAATTCTATCGGTTAGCACCAGACCACCCACGGCCGCCAAACCGACAATAATTATCCTAAGTATTTTGTCAATCACAGCCTCTACCTCCTTTCTCAAATTATTTATACCCAAAAAGTGGAAACACATCTTTATTATGTCCTAAATTAAATCAAAAAATACGTCTAGATGAACTACACTTCATGAATATACTGTGTTTTAGTATATCATACAGCATAATATCTTGTCAAAATTTAATATTGTAGCATGCGTAATTAAGTCTGTCAATAATTTCACCAAATATTATCTAGTGATAAGTACCTTTCTTAATCCACCTTACGTTGACATCAAGAAGAGCAGTCTATATAATAAAGGCAAAGTGAGGTGTACTTAACATGCAGGATAACAAATGTTGCTCAGATTTTCAGTCTGCTGTTGATGAATACTTAATTCGCCACCGCAGTATACTAGATGTTATCACAAAATACCAGGAATCCGCTGCCCGGGTAAACAGAGCCATTGCCAAGGCAGTAACTGGTTGCGGCTGCATCCAGGTTACGGCTACACGCCAGTCGGCTCCGGCAACAGCAGCCTACAGTGAACTTAAGAAGCATATGTCTTCCCATCTGGTAGGTGAACTCTGTCCACACTGTCAGGAAATTGTCGCCAAAGAAATCGGTCACAGCATGTTTTATTTGGCTGCTTTGTGCAATGTTACTGGCCTATCGCTACATCAAGTAATGCAACAAGAGTATAAAAACGTCAAAACATTGGGTGCCTTTCATTTAACCTGATATATAGACTATTATAGATACACAGTCTTACATAAGGCTGTATTTTTTTTGCCTGATATACGTTACATTTACCTAATACAGCAAAATCGCATGTTTTCCTTTGAAGCAGTATCATTAATGGGCTGAAAGCGACTTAACTTCTACTGGCATAAAATGGGTGTTAATGAACGGCTTAGTCATCGGATAAACATTTTTCCTGCGGGAATGATACTGCTAAAGGAGGGTAAATATGCGCTATTTGTTGCGATTTTTATTACATGTTGTTGTAGTAGCAAGCCTCGGTACCCTGCCTGCTGCAGCCACCATACCGGAATCAGAATTGGCGGCAGGCGGTGAATTACTTTCCGGGTACATGACTGTAGTCGACGAACAGGGAAATATCGTACTGCAGACAGGCCACGAAGTCCATATTGGTGACGAATATATCGCCGAAGATGATACTTTGTATGAAATTACTGCGGTTGAAGGTACATTAGCCCGCTGTCGGGTCAAAGAAAAGCTTTCAGCCCAAGCGCACGATGAAGCTGTTTGGGTTCAAGCACAACCCGCCGATGCACCTAAACCTAAAATTGCCATCTATCATACGCACACAGACGAATCCTATATTCCGAATGACGGCACACCAACCCAGCGGGGCAAAGGTACAATTATGCTTGTCGGTGATACGTTTACCCAAAAACTAACCGAACTAGGGTACGACGTTATCCATTCCAAAACGTTGCATGACCCACATGATGCCAATGCGTATCATCGCTCTCGCCGAACCGCTTTAAAGCTCCTAAAAGAACAACCTATCGCCATGTTTGATCTTCACCGCGACAGTGCTCCGCTTAAAGTCTATAGCACCACCATTAATGGACAAAACGTCTGCAAACTGCTGTTAGTTGTAGGACGCCAAAATCAAAACAGACAAACCACTCTGGATTATGCCAGAAGCATAAAGCGAGCTACTGATGCCAAATACCGGGGACTTATCCGGGGCATATTTATCGCCCATGGCAATTACAATCAGGATTTAGGTCCCAGAGTATTATTAGTGGAAGTGGGAACCCAGTATAACTCCCGCGAAGCTGCCAATCGCAGTATTACCCTATTTGCCGATGTCGTACCTTCCTTCCTGGGACCTGCCAGCGGCAATAGCAGTGGTGTCGCTGAGGCCGGTCAGGCTGGCGTCTATACAGAATTAACTGATAATAATACCGGTTCCGATAATACGGTCGGTGGTACAACCACCTCCTATGTTCCTACCGATACAGCCCCAGGATATGATATCCTGACAATTGCACTGGTATTGGTCTTTGGCATAGCAGCATTTCTGTTCCTTAGTACCGGCAATTGGCAAGAAGCTAAAAGCAAACTCAGACACTTTTTCAAATACGAATTCACAAATTTTTTAGGGCCGCGCAAAAAACCAAAAAAGTAGGAGGGAAACCGTTTGAAAAAAAAACATGGGATCAAACTGGTTTGCTTCCTAGTTTTAACGGCCATTATAGCTGCCGGAGCGCTTTATTATCTTCCCCTTACTATGTTTTCTACTCAGCAAAAACCTGAACAAGTACCACAAAAAGTATATGATCACTATATAATACTGGATGAGGATACCAACGAAGTTCTGATGTATGTCCCGCTGGTTGTCAACGTTGGGGATGAAGTCATCAGCGAACAAAACAAACGCTACAAAATTGTTAAGGTAGAAGAAAATCAAGCGTACGCCCGATTTATCGAGGATCTAAATTTAGAATTATACCAACGCTGACAAAAGCATGTACCTACAGATGACGGTCTAAAAGAACCTGCTCTCGCACCCTTTTAAGGCCGTCTTTTATTGCTTTAGCTCGTACCTCGCCAATACCTTCCACTTCATCCAGCTCTGCCAGGCTGGCATTATAAATCCGGTGCAAGGTTTTAAAATGCGCAACCAGCTTTTCTCCAACCAAGAGCGGCAAGCGTGAAATCTGTCTAAGTATCCGGTAGCCGCGTGGCACAACTGGAATATCCATGGCAGTAGGGCTGACACCATAACCTAACATCCGGCAGATAGTAAACGGTTCAAGGTGTTCTTCAGGCAGTTGAGCAAGCTCTTCTCTTACCTGTTCATAATCTTTTACTTCATTGGTATTACAATAATCTTTAATTAATAACGACGCAACATCTACACCAGAAATAAGTTCTTCCATCTGCATACTGACCAGCTTGCCTTCTGTTCCCAGCTCAATCACATTACGTTCAATTTCCAGTGCAATACGGTTGACCTGTTCGGCGCGAATAAGTACAAGAGCCACATCATAGAGAGTAACTAAATCTTCAAATTCCAGCGCACTTAAATTCGTAAGCCCTTTATCAAGTACATTGCGGTACTTTTCTAGGGTATGTAGCGCCTGATTGGCACGATTGAGTATACCCGGAATATCCTTGAGTGTATATCGTAATTGGCCAAGGTATAAAGTAATAATATTACGGCGCTGGGAAATAGCTATCACTAACGCACCGGTCTGCTTAGCCGCCCGTTCAGCGGTGCGATGGCGTGTACCTGTTTCAGAAGTCGGAATACTCGGATCAGGCATCAGTTGAGCATTCGCATACAAGATGCGCTTACCGTCATGAGAGAGCACAATAGCTCCATCCATTTTTGCCAGTTCATAAAAACCGGCTGGGGTATATTCCGAATTTAATTCAAAACCGCCATCAACGATGTCAAGTACCGCCGGGGTATCACCTACCAATACTAAAGCCCCCATCTTGGCTCTAAGAATGTTTTCCAGACCCTCCCTGAGCGGTGTACCTGGCGCCAAGCTCTTTATGGTTTTGACAAAACGGGAATCCCACAAGCGTTCAGAGCGTTCTTCCCGGCTTTTTATCATACAAATACCGCCTCCATAGCCTCGCTGACATTAGCAACACCTATAATATCAAGCCCTGCTATCCGAGGCAACTTAAGGCCAGAAAGATTTCCGGCCGGAATGACAAAACGCTTAAAACCAAGTGCTGCTGCCTCGGTAATTCTAGCTTCTACCCGACTAATCATTCGTACTTCACCGGTAAGACCTACTTCGCCCATGACCACCGTATGAGGATCAACGGCAACACTGCGAAAACTTGACGCTATCGCTAATGCTACCGGTAAATCTGCTGCCGGCTCGGCAATTTTAAATCCCCCTACCGCATTAACATATGCATCCTGATTCGCCAACATGAGTCCTACTCGCTTTTCTAATACCGCCATTAGCAAAATCAGCCGATTATAATCAAACCCTGCCGCCATACGGCGCGGCATACCGAAACAGGTTGTGCTTACTAACGCCTGGATCTCAATTAACAGTGGTCGAAGGCCTTCCATGTAGGCTAATACCACCGACCCAGGCGCACCCTGTGGCCGTTCAGCCAGCAAAAGGCCGGATGGGTTGGCTACTTCTGCGAGCCCATGTTCTTCCATAGAAAATATACCACTTTCATTGGTTGAACCAAAGCGGTTCTTAATAGCTCTAAGAACTCTAAACGCGTAGCTGCGCTCGCCCTCAAAGTAGAGAACAACATCTACCATATGCTCTAACAACCGCGGTCCAGCAATATTGCCTTCTTTGGTAACATGACCGATGATGGCCGTGGGTATACCGCTTTCTTTGGCAAAACGCATCAGTTTACCTGTGCTTTCTCTGACCTGGCTAACACTGCCGGGAGCTGATGGAATCTCTGGGCTAAACATCGTTTGTATGGAATCAACAATCACTAAAGCCGGCTTTTGGCGTAACGCCTCCAGCACAATAGTCTCTAAATTATTCTCTGTAAAAATTAGCAAATTATTACTTATTTTTCCCAGTCTCTCAGCTCTTATTTTTATTTGAGCAGCAGATTCTTCACCAGATATGTATAAAACCGGACCATAGGTATTGGCTATACCTGCAGCTACTTGCAGTAATAACGTGGATTTGCCAATCCCTGGATCGCCACCAATTAAGATCAGTGCACCAGGCACTATTCCGCCACCAATAACCCGGTCAAACTCACTAAGACCTGTTAATAGGCGCGGCATAGCCGATGTATCCACCATATTGATTGGACGAGGCTTAGACGCAGACGTTTTTGCCAAATGAGCCTCAGATTTTTTTACAGCTACTTCTTCTACCAAAGTGTTCCACTCACCGCAGCCCGGACACCGTCCCAGCCACTTGCTTGCTTCTGAACCGCATTCCTGACACACAAATTTAGTTTTAATTTTAGACAAGTTGATTTCTCCTTCTAGTATATCAACCCGATTCCTAGTAGTAATACAGTGAAAAAGCACTCATTTTGAGTGCTTTTTCGCGTTTATACGCTAACTTTCCTGCTAATGAGCCTTTTTTGCAAATTTTAATTTGCCATTTTCGTCAGCATCCACGATGACCGTATCACCACTGGTTATGGCTTGCTTGATAATCATCTCAGAAACTTCATCTTCAATCATTTTTTGAATGGCACGACGTAAGGGGCGGGCTCCATAAGCATGGTCACGACCTTCTTTTAATAATTCTTGCTTAGCTGCCTCACTCAGTTCAATAGTTAGATTTGCTTGAACAAGGCGTTGGCTTACCTCTTTTAGCATGATTTCTACAATCTGTTTCAGATCCTCGTCAGTTAGGCTGCTAAAGACAATAATCTCGTCAATCCGGTTTAAAAATTCTGGCCTGAATACTCGCTTAACCTCGTCTAATACCCGGTTTTTAGCGTATTCCCCTGCATTGGCCTTAGCTCGTTCATCTGATAAGAAACCAAGTGAAGCAGCATCTTTTTTCAGATGCTGGGAACCAACATTAGAAGTCATGATGATAACGGTATTTTTAAAGTCAACTGTCCGCCCCTGACTGTCAGTTAAACGCCCATCTTCAAGCACTTGTAGCAACATATTGAAAACATCATAATGGGCCTTTTCAATTTCATCTAATAGAATAACCGAATACGGCTTACGACGAACAGCGTCAGTTAATTGACCACCCTCTTCATAACCTACATAGCCGGGCGGTGCGCCAACCAAGCGAGATACTGTATGCTTCTCCATATATTCAGACATATCGAGACGAATCATGGCTGTTTCATCTCCGAATAACGCTTCAGCCAAAGCACGAGACAGTTCGGTTTTACCCACACCTGTAGGCCCAAGGAATAAGAAAGACCCAATTGGACGTTTAGGATCTTTTAGCCCGGCCCGTGCGCGGCGCACAGCACGAGCTACTGCCTGCACAGCCTCATGTTGACCAACAACGCGTTTATGCAGAATTTCCTCCAGCTTTAACAACCGTTCAGATTCTTCTTCGGCTAATTTTTTAACCGGAATCCGCGTCCAAGTAGATACAACATGGGCTATATCCTCGGCAGTAACAATAATACGTTCGTTGCCACGTTGTTTCGTCATTTTCTGTTTGCCCTCAAGCTCTTCACGGATTTGCTGCTCCATATCCCGCAGACTGGCTGCCCGCTCAAATTCTTGCGCAGCAATGGCTGCTTCCTTTTCGGTTCTGATCTGTTCTAAACGCTTTTCCATTTCTTTGACATCTGGCGGAATCGAAAATGCTTGCAACCGTACCCGCGAAGCCGCTTCATCCATTAGGTCAATGGCTTTATCCGGTAAAAACCTGTCAGAAATATACCGGTGAGATAATTTTACTGCTGCCTCAATAGCCTCGTCGGTAATTTGCGCCCGGTGAAACGCTTCATATTTATCCCTTATCCCTTTTAAAATAGCAATAGCATCCTCTACACTGGGTTCACCAACAGTAATTGGCTGAAAGCGCCGTTCCAGGGCGGCATCTTTTTCAATATATTTTTTATACTCGTTGAGAGTGGTTGCACCAATAACCTGTAACTCGCCTCGAGCTAAGGCCGGTTTCAAAATATTTGCAGCATCAATGGCTCCCTCGGCGTTGCCGGCACCAATCAAGGTGTGAAGTTCATCAATAAACAATATAATATTACCAGCTTCACGAATTTCTTCAATTACTTTTTTAAGCCGTTCTTCAAATTCACCGCGATACTTGGTTCCCGCCACCATGGATGCCATATTCAGCGAAACAACACGTTTATTACGCAAAAGTTCAGGAACTTGACCTTCAACTATGCGTCTGGCAAGTCCTTCAGCAATAGCAGTTTTGCCAACACCAGGTTCGCCAATCAATACGGGGTTGTTCTTAGTACGCCTTAAGGTAATCTGAATAACACGTTCAATTTCGGCATCCCGACCAATCACTGGATCAATCTTGCCTTCTTGGGACATTTTATTCAAATCCCGACCAAATTCATCAAGTAACGGGGTATTCGTGCCTGCCATGGGTTTAGCTCCCTGGCATTTAGGCTGCGGCGTTTGCCCTGAGAGCACAAAACCGCCCAGCATTTCAATGACCCGCTGACGCATGAGATTAATATCAACTCCCATACCTATCAGTACCTGGGCAGCAATACCTTCTCCTTCCCGGATAAGCCCTAACAGGATATGTTCTGTTCCAACATAATTATGGCCTAACCGCAAGGCTTCCTCCATTGCCAGTTCAATGACTTTCTTGGCTCTTGGCGTATAGCCGATATCACTCACTTGCCCCTCCCCAGTACCGAGAATCGCTTCTACCTGTGCTCGTACTGCATTCACCTCTATTCCTAACGAAGCAAGCGCTCTAGCGGCTACACCTTCTCCCTCGCGTAAAAGTCCAAGCAATAAGTGCTCAGTACCAATATAACCATGTCCATATCTGGCCGCTTCCTGCTGTGCCAGTATTAATACTTTGCGGGCTCTATCAGTAAACCTGTTAAACATAGTTAAATTCCCTCCTTTATGCTAAATAACCAATAGCTATTTA
>NZ_JBYKYF010000060.1:0-12708 GCF_057736855.1 Sporomusa sp. | reverse complement strand
TCCTTCTTGCGGTGGTTTATTATAATAAGGACCGACAAGCATAGCCCCATGTACACCGATTTTCTCGGCTTCCTTGGTCAGTTCAATTGACGCTCGGGTATCATTTGATCCAGTTCCCGCAATAACAGTAGCCCTGTCACCTACGGCTTCCAATACTGTCCTAAATAATTCTAACTTCTCGTCTTTTGTCAGGGTAGCTGATTCGCCAGTGCTGCCGGCTACAACAATCCCATCACAACCATTATTTACAAGGTGATTCGCTAGTTTAGCGGCTTCATTGTAATTTACGCTATAGTCATCATTAAACGGGGTTACCATTGCGGTTAAAACTCGTCCGAAATTCCTCATGATACTCTCCCCTTATTTTTGATAAACCGAACTTTTCATGAAGCGACTTAACAGCAACTTCCACATCACTTTGGGGTACTAGTGCAGAAATAGAAGTATGAGAGTCTACCGTTTGTAAAATGGCAATCTTGTTACGGGATAACGATTCGATAAAATTTGCCATGACTCCAGGTACTTCTCGCATTCCGCCACCAACTACTGAAACTTTTGCACAGTTTTCTAATACCTCAATAGTATATCCTTGCTCTTTAAGTTTGGTTGAGGCTCGTTCTACATGATCCGCAGCAATTGTAAACATAATTTGACCGGGATGAACATTAATTAAATCTACACTAATATTATTGTCTGCCATGGTTTTAAAAACTACAAAACTCGCATCACTCCCCATGCTATCATCAAGATACACTCTGATCTGTGCAATATTGGTCAGGTAAGTTACACCTGTAGCCACCCTGTCAACTACGGCTGCTTCAGTTGTTTCTTCTTGGGAAATATTGGTAATTAAGGTACCAGGGGCATCACTAAAGTTCGATTTTACTACAAGGGGAATATTTTTTTGCATGGCAATTTCCACTGCCCGTGGATGAATGACCTTAGCTCCTTGATGAGCCAGTTGACACACTTCACCATAACTTATACAATCAAGAATTTTTGCATTCTCTACAATTCGTGGATCTGCTGTCATGATGCCATCAACATCAGTATATATTTCAACCATTTCCGCATTGAGTGCTGCACCTAGGGCAGAAGCAGTTGTATCACTACCGCCTCGACCTAAAGTGGTAAACTCACCTTCGTCTGTTATACCCTGGAAACCACATACGACGGGAACTTTCCCTTGCTTCAACAGACTAAGTATCCGTGTTGGATCACATCTTACAATACGGGCATCATTAAAATTACTATCAGTAATAATCCCGGCTTGGCCTCCGGTTAACATAACAGCATCAATACCAGCAGCCTGTAATGTGCCAGCCATTACCACGGCTGAAATCATTTCACCACAATACATAATCTGATCCAGTTCGCGTGCCGCGATGTCTTTATATACAGACCGTGCTACACCAATTAATGTATCGGTAGCATAAGGAGCTCCCTGGCGCCCCATGGCTGATACCACAACAACTGGATTGAACCCCTGCTCCCGCGCTTTTTGAATTTTACGCAGGACAAGTTCCCGCACTTCGGGTGACGCTACCGATGTGCCCCCGAACTTTTGGACAAGTATTCGCATTTTGTACACCTCAAATTAAGTTATGCTCAATCATATACTCAGCAATCTGAACAGCATTCAGGGCTGCGCCTTTTCGAATTTGGTCACCAACTACCCACATATTCAGCCCATAAGGAACGGTTTTATCCGGGCGGATACGACCAACAAATACTTCATTGCGGTCAGAAGTATACAATGGCATAGGATAAAGCATTTCGGCTGGATTATCTTGTACAATAACACCGGGAAATTTAGCCAATAGCTGCCTTGCCTCTTGGGGAGACAACGGACCGTTCAGTTCGATGTTTATCGATTCAGAATGGCTTCTATATACTGGTACTCTGACAGTAGTCGCAGTTATGCCAATGGTGTAATCATTAAATATTTTATGAGTCTCATGCACCATTTTCATTTCTTCTTTGGTATAATCGTCCTCGACAAAGACATCTATATGTGGTAACAGGTTAAATGCTATTTGATAATGCTTGGGCAGGCTAGCACTTGGCAATATGTTAGCTTCTACAGGACGATTTTCCATAATTGCTTTAACCTGATCTGTCAGTTCATCAATAGCCTCTTTGCCAGCACCGGAAACAGCCTGGTAAGTTGAAACCACAATCCGTTTTATTCCAACAGCATCATAAATAGGTTTCAAGGCCATGACCATAATAATGGTTGAACAGTTAGGATTGGCAATAATTCCTTTGTGATTTTTTATGGCTTCCGGATTAACTTCAGGCACTACTAAAGGTACTTCTGGATCCATGCGAAAAGCACTGGAGTTGTCGATAACTACAGCTCCACGTTTAGCCGCCTCAGGTGCCAGAGTCTTGCTGATGGAACCACCAGCAAACAAAGCAATTTGTATATCTTTAAACGAATCTGGTGTTGCTTCTTCAATTATGTAGTTTTTTCCCATAAACGGAACGGATTTCCCGGCTGAACGCTCTGATGCCAATAATCGTAATTCATTAAACGGGAAATTACGTTCTTCAATAAGCTTTAGAAATTCCTGACCTACCGCTCCCGTTGCCCCTACAATTGCAACATTATATTTTTTCATGTAAGCCACTCCCCCATGCTTTTCACATTATTTTGTGCTGCTCTACAAAACTTTAATCCATTATATGCTCAAGGCCAACAATTAGCCCATCTACAGTTAATACTTTTTTACAAGCCAGTATAACTCCCGGCATAAAGGATTCCCGAGAGATAGCATCATGGCGAATAGAAAGCGTTTGTCCTAATCCGCCAAAAATGATTTCCTGATGAGCAACATACCCGGGCAACCGAACACTATGCAGCCTAATTCCTGCGAAGTTTCCACCACGAGCTCCAGGCAGCTTCTCGATTTCATTTGGATGCCCTTGACGCATCTCACCTCGCACACTGGCAATCAGCTCTGCAGTCCTCAGGGCAGTACCCGAAGGAGCGTCAAGTTTTTGGTCATGATGCATTTCAATAATTTCGACATGAGGCAAATATTTTGCTGCTTCTTGTGCCAACTTCATCATGAGAATGGCACCTATGGAAAAATTCGGAGAAATAATGGCGTTTACTTTAGAAACTGCACATAATTCACGGATTTCATTAATATCGCTTTCCGTCAGCCCAGTAGTACCAACAACTGGACACACACCATTTTCAATTGCCAATTTAACATTATTCATAACTGATTCCGGGTTGGTAAAATCGACCATAACCTGTGGCTTGGTTTCATTAATAACCGTAAGCAAATCATTGCCAACCGTGACTCCGGTTTTACCTGCGCCGATAAGTTCCCCTACGTCGGCAAAATCCGAGTTGATATCGACCGCGCCAACTATACTTAACTGCTGGTCCTCATGAACTGCACGCAGTACTTCTCTCCCCATTTTGCCATAAGCACCACATACCATTACTCTAATCAAACACTGTCCACCTCCCATTAATATAAAAAAAAAACTTCGCTTCTTGTCATTAAAAGTCCGACAAAAGCATAAACATAAGACAGCCGGTGAGTGCTTTTCTCACCGGCTGCCTAAAAGACAGGGTTGGTCTAACCTTTGGAAAATACAAATGTATATTTCCTCTGATCAGATGAGATAGCACTCCACCAAATAATGGTGACAGTCTTAAACCTATTAGATATAAGACCAGTAAAAAAGACTTGGCAGTCTTTCTTACTTCGGCGGTTGCTCCTTTCCTTTCAGCTCATTGATGCCGTTCTCCTTGAAAGTACTCTTAACACCCGCACCTCTACTTCATCCAGTAAAGGATGTTGCTTATTCATTTTATACACATTGTATATCAAAGGTTCCAACATTGTCAAATAAATATTAAAAACAGTCTATTTAGGGAGACTATGTGAGTAAAAATGAGGGACAAGCCTAGATTTACTTAACCTAGTGCATGAGTTTCAACATCTTTGGCCCCATTTTGGCGAAGAATCTGAGCAGCTTGGTTAGCCTTAGTAGCGTCAGATCGAATAATCGTCAAAATTCCACCTTGCACAACATGCTGCTCATAACGTTTTCCTGCCTCCGCCGGAATCCCCCAATCGATTAAACCGCCGACAATGCCACCTGCGACAGCTCCACTTAAAGCAGCCGCTATCGGTCCGGCAGCCAAAATTGGACCTACTCCTGGAATAGCCAAAGCACCGGCTCCAAGAAGCAATCCGCCAATACCGCCGATAGTACCGCCTGTAAGTGTACCATCGCTAATATCGTCTTCAAAATAGTCACCATGTTGCCCTTGTTGTTGATTATTTTTCTTAGAAACAATATTAATTTCTTCAGTTGTAAACCCTTGGGTTCTTAATGCCTTAACCGCCTGTTCGGCATTATGGCGAGAATCAAACATACCAATTACGCTTTTAACTCCCTGCGCATTTCCCTGATTTGCCTGCATAGTGCCAGATGTAGTTTGATTTGAAACATTTGCCTGTTGAAACTGAGTAGTTGTATAGCTATTGGCCAAAGTATTTTCGGCTTGTCCCGTAGTTTGATTCATTGCCTGATTGTTCACATTACCGGCTATTTGATTTTCTTGATTTTCGCCACTGTAACTGTTTGTGTTCTTCATCCCTGAAGCCTCCTAACATTAGTTTTGGATACAATCTAATGTTAGGTTGACCATGTCTGCATATTTTATTCCCTAAACGTTGAATACAGCCGCTCATACGTATTATTTAAATCCACAATAATAATTTCGTCACCAATTCGCTTGATAGCCTGCCAAGGAATTGAAGTTATCTGGCTATCCCCGAAAAAATTAAAGATTGTTCTTCGTTTCGGTAATAGCAAACAACCTATAACACCTGTCTGACTATCAAACGTAACTTCACACTCGCTGATTATCCCCAATCGGGCACCATCACCCAGATTAATAACTTCTTTTCCTGCCAGCTCACTTATCCGCATATCCGCACCTACTTACTATCAAATAGTTTACTAAAAACCGGCTGAATAACGGCCACAGCAATCGCCGTCATAGCTAAAGGATCAAATGATAATATACTGATTGTGATTTTTTCTGGCACTTCAATTTTTAGGAAGGAAACAATCATGATCATGGAAAGATAGACCCCACCGGCAGTAGCTACTAAGTCCTGTAGCGCGTTGGAAAATGGTGAGGGCTTGGGTTCTACCAGCGGTACACCTTCAAGTGAAGTACGTGAGCGACAGACACGCAGCCATACTGAACCCATAACAAGCAAAACGATTACTACTAACGCCACCCAAGTATACACAGTATCCCCCCTAACCGGTTTCTACCATGTATATGGTGGTTGCGAGCAGAATATGAGTAAAAGTTAATCTTGCTTCATATTCCAGTGCTTCCCAAGCCTCCTGTCCGAGGAGCGACTGCGCAATCATTGTCAGCCTTTAGATATTTATAAAAAATACCCTGCGCGATTCTAGTCCCTTTTGCAATAGTCAATGGTTCGTTACCATGATTAAATATGCCAATTAAAATATGTCCTTCATTATCAGGATTATTATAATAATCTGCATCAATAATTCCTTGTCCATTGATTAAACTCAAACTATGTTTAATGGCTAACCCAGAACGAAGATGAATACCCAAATATTCATCTTCTTGCATATATGCTTTAATCCCTGTTGGAATCAAAGTCACCTTGCCTGGATATAAAGTAACATCTTGGGCAGCCATAATATCATATCCGGCACTGCATGCGGTTTTGCGTACAGGTAACGAGATATCACAATCCTTATATTGACTAACTACTTCAAACCCTCTTGTCATCATGATCTCCTTCTAAATATGAAAGTCAGTAATAATTTGGTCAGAATCAATAGGACCCAAGGCAGTAAAGGACAACGGTTCCACAGTAAACATTTGTTCAATCATCTGGTTGACATCAGTTAAAGTTACACTATCAATTTTATTTACCACTTCATCTAATGAAATAATTTTGCCTAGAGTAATTTCTAATTTACCAATACGCGACATCCTACTGCTTGAGCTTTCCAGGCCCAGCAATAAACTTCCTTTAATTTGTTCCTTAGACTTCATTAACTCTTGCTCATTAATTCCTTTTTCTTTAAATTCTCTTAGATTTTCTATAATAAGATCTAATACTTGATTTACATTGGATGGACGCGTACCAGCATAAATCGTAAATAAGCCAGCATCACGATAGTTAGTCTGATATGAATAAATTGAGTATGCCAGTCCCCGTTCTTCCCGGATAGTTTGGAAGAGTCTGGAACTTATCCCGCCACCTAGAATATTATTCAGAATATGCACCGAATATATTTCAGGACTATCTTGCGGTACACTTACGGTTCCCAAACACACATGTACTTGTTCTGTATCTTTATTGATAACGGTTTTCGCCGGAACAAACACCGGAGCTGTTATCGTCAAATTTTTTCTTTGCCCTTTCATTTCACCAAAATAACTTACTGCTAAATTCACCAAGGCCTCATGGGTTATATTACCAGCCGCTGCAATAACTAGGTTATCTGGAGTATAAAAATCGTGATAATATGTTTTCACCAATGACTGGTCAAACCGCTCAATCGACCCAATTGTACCTAGAATGCTCCGGCCAAGCGGATGGGTAGGCCAAATAGTATTCAAATAAATATCGTGTACCAATTCATCTGGTGTGTCTTCATACATGTGTACTTCTTCAAGCACTACCTGGCGTTCTCGTTCAATGTCCTCTTCAGCAAATTTGGATCGTAGTAACATATCACTTAAAATATCCATTGCCAGTTCAGCATGCGAATCTAACACCTTTAGATAGTAACAGGTACACTCTTTAGCAGTAAATGCATTAAGCTGACCGCCAACAGCGTCCACCGTTTCAGCAATCTCTTTAGCCGACCGCCGGGTAGTACCTTTAAACAATAAATGTTCAATAAAATGAGAAATTCCGTGATTGTCTTCGCTTTCAAACCGCGAACCGGTGGCTAGCCACATACCCATACTAACCGATTTGACGTACGGAATCGTTTCAGAAATAACCCGAATTCCATTAGGTAACACTGATTTTTGGTACATAAACTCTCCTTTTCTATAAGCCAAATTTAAAGATTCCATCAGCATTACTAACGATATGCCAAGAAAAAATCTTTATTGGATTCACTATATATAAGTATAAAGCAACTTATCAACATAAGCATATTCCTTATTATACCTAAATTTGATAAAGAAAAAAACAGAGATGAGCGACTAAACTTCAGATTAAAGCACATGAAACTTAGTCTACTTTATCTCTGTTTATTATATATTATTTAGTTATTTATTAAAGTAGCTTACTATGCCATCGAAAATACCCTGAGATATTTTATTGCGATAACTATCTTCTTGCAATTTGTGCGCTTCGTCAGCATTCGTTACAAATCCAATTTCGACTAGGATACTAGGCATAGTAGTATTACGGAGCACGTAGAAAGTTCCAGCTGAAATACCTTTATCTACAGCGCCAGTCTCTTTAATGATACCGTTTTGCACCTCACGCGCCAACTCGGAAGACCTGCCGCTAGGATAAAAGGTCATGACTCCGGAAATAGCCGTATTGGGGTTAGAATTGGAATGGATGCTAACAAATATATCAGCATGATTAGCTTCAGCAATATCTACCCTTGCTGCTAATTCCTGTCCAAGCGAACTGCCTTCTGCCGCTACTGTACGGTCAGAATCTCTGGTCATAATGACTTTGGCTCCGGCACTTGTCAGCTTGTCCCTTAATTTTTTGCTAACAGCTAAGTTATTATCTGTCTCCCGGGTATTATTAGCTACTGCCCCGGGGTTACTACCACCATGACCTGGGTCAACAACAATAACTTTGCCCCGCAGTGCACTACTGTCGATAATCGAGCCACCGCCGCTGGATGGCAGTGGTGTTACTTTTACTGGATTATTGGGAGAAGTTGTCGCTGCCTTACCGCCATCAAAAATATTCAGTATAGGTCCCAAAATTTTATCAAATAAAAAGCTAAACAATTTTTCAACAACATTAGATCCACCAGAACTACCACTATCAGTTCCAGGAACAGTAGCCGCAGTTAAACTACTAAAAACACTGTCCACAGATGCCGCATAACTCACTTGCGTAGGTACTACGACATTACATATTAAAACCAAAAGCATAGTTATAATGATTATTTTTTCTTTATACACAACAAACCTCCTGTATCGTTTTAGTTGGTTATTTGCGGAACTTGTCCCTCAATACCGGCCATACTGCCGGATCTTCTTCGCCAAGTTTCCACATGGCCGCACCGGCAATATCATACTGAGTAATAAGTGCCAGCTTGTGTTTCAAGCTTTCGCTATTTTCAAACCAAACCGTATGCGCTGTACCATCATTTGCGGTATAGCTAAAATGCGGAGATTTAGCTGTGTCATCCCACTGCACGGTTTTACCATAACGCTGGGCCAAATCCATAATCGCGTCATACTCTAAAGACTGAACTCCTTGTTTAGACCAGTCATAGCCATATGCGGCAATACCAAGATAGAGCTTGTCTTTAGGAATAAAAGTAAGCGCGTATTTTAGGTTGTTCTCTACCCAACGAATATCAGCAATCGGACCTGGACCACTCCAAGTACCGTGATTATCGTAAGTCATTATCATAATTTTATCAGCATATTTGGCTAACTCAGCATAGTCATATGCCGCCGCCACATCGTTGTCCTCATTCTGTTTGGGGAAAACATCAATAGAAACAATATATCCTTGCGGTTTAAGTCGAGCGTATAGCTCACGCATAAATGCCGTTACGTTATCACGGTCTTGAGCAGGTACGATTTCAAAATCAATATTAACTCCATCCAGGTCATACTTTTTTATATAAGCTTCCAAATTATCAATCGCTTTCGATCTAAGTGCGGGATTTGCCAGTACATTATGCACTGCATTATCCTGCTTAGCGTTATTTACTAGCAATAAAACGGTTATGTCATTCTGATGAGCAGTATTAACCACCGATATATGATCATTGCCACCTCGGTCTGTCAGTGTACCATCTGCCTGCATGGTGGCCCAAAACGGAGCAATGGTCTTAATTACATCAGCATGTTGAACCATAGCATGATATGAAGAAGTATCTTCTCCCCACCATTCAGCATAGAACCCAACAAGTTCTTTTGATAAGTCATTAGTTAAGCCACGATCTGAACTTGTAGCTTGCTCTGTTACCGTGGCAGAACTGCTCGAGGTATTTCCCAGAACCTTGCCTAACAGCAGGCCAAGCAGTATATCTACTACTCCTTTACCAGTATTCACGCCGCTAGCCCCGGCGGGCTCAGCACTTCCAGTAGTTTGTCCTAGTAGGCTAGATACAGAAAAAGCATATGCCGGAGTAACTGGCAGGGCCAATGTCATCATCACACTCATCATGACTAACCAAGCAATTGCCTGCTTACAATTCTTCATCGGCTACCTCCATTCCAGAAGATAAAGAAAACACGATTTGTGCCGAGCGTCAGCGAAGGCAGAAGCCGATGTTGCCCTTATACCCGGAGCGGTATAAAGTAAACACGGTTTATGCCGAGCGTCAGCGAAGGCACCGAACCGCTGTGCCTTTATCTTAGCGAAAGTTATACTTTCTCTCTGGATAAATAGACTTATCTTTTAAAGAAGTAAACCTTATCAAAAGCAAAGTCGTGCTTATCCAGTTTTAAGAAAGCCAAGCTTTCTGGTAAAGCATGCATAAATTGTATGTTAATATTTTATGTAAACTATACTATCACATTTATTGTATTTGGTCAACAAAAAAGCAGGCTTTTGCCTGCCTATTACTATTCCTTTAGTACATCAGATACCGTCCCTATCGTATATCCCCGTTTCTGTATTTCCTCAATAAGGCTTGGGAGAGCCTGAGCCGTAGGCGCAGTTGGATGCATCAAAATAATCGCGCCATTATGAAGTTTTTTTAGTACCCTCTCCTTAAGTACTTCTGGAGATGGTTGTTTCCAATCCACGGTATCAATACTCCACATAATAGTAGTGTATTGCAATTCCTGTGCCGCTTGTAGAACCGTATTATTATATTCACCATAAGGCGGTGCGTACAAGTTTGTTTTTATACCCGTAAGCTTGCTTATTAATTCTTCGGTTTTGGTTATTTGTTCTTTATTTTTTTCTTTGCTGAGAGTGTTTGGGTGCGGGTGGCTATAGGTGTGATTCCCCAGTTCGTGACCTCTATTGGCTAACTCTTTAAGTATTTCTGGATATTTATTAGCCCAACTGCCACCGATAAAAAAAGTAATATGGATATTATTCTTATCCAGGGTTTTAAGCATATCTGGGAGATATTCTTCTCCCCAGAATACATTGCAAGCAAAGGCCACTTGCGGCCGAGATGGATTGCCCTGAAAAACAGGCGGTGGTGCTTTAGTCAGTTGGGTAGTCGCCAACAGCGGCTGGAGCAGACCGGCTAACATCGCTATTGTCAGAAAAACACCAACAGAAAAATACAAATACCATTGGCGAATTTTGCCTACCACCACAATTTTACACTGCATAGCAATCAACTCCTGCCTAACTCTCACATATATACTACAGTGTATTAATGACGGTACGCATTTATGAGCATAATTAAAAGACTCGGCAACTGCCAAGTCCCTAATCGTGTATCAATACTTTCTTTCTTTTTTTATACAATTCATGAATGAAGACTCTCGCCTCTAGAGGCGGCGTGAGTTTAGGTGAAGTAGATTCTCTACTCAGTCCTTTTATTTCATTGTACTAAGTTAACTTCACTCTCCGCCTTCGGTGCGAGTTTCCTTGGTGTCTGATTTTAATAATTCTTTTCGGGACAGATTGATACGGCCTTGGCGATCGATCTCAGTTACTTTAACCATAATTTCATCGCCAATTTTTACAACATCTTCTACTTTAGCTACACGTTCGCGCGCCAACTGCGAAATATGGACAAGGCCCTCTTTCCCTGGCAGAATCTCTACAAATGCACCAAAATTCATAATGCGAGTCACTTTACCCAGATAAGTAGCACCCACTTCAACAGTACGCACTAGGTTTTCAATCATATTTACTGCCTTTTTACCAGCCTCAACATCAACAGCAGCAATAAAGACCTTACCATCATCTTCGATGTCAATAGTGACGCCTGTTTCATCAATAATCTTCTTAATAACCTTACCGCCTGGTCCAATGACATCGCGGATTTTATCAGGATCAATTTCCATGGTGATGATACGTGGTGCATATGGTGAAAGTTCTTTTCTGGGTTCGCTGATAACCTCAAGCATCTTTTCCATGATATGCATGCGTCCCCGTTTTGCTTGAGCCAATGCATCTTGAAAAATTTCTTTAGTAATGCCGGATATTTTCATATCCATCTGCATGGCAGTAACCCCTTTAGCAGTACCGGCTACTTTAAAGTCCATATCGCCCAAAGCATCTTCCATACCTTGAATATCAGTTAGAATGGTATAGTTATCCCCTTCTTTGACCAGTCCCATGGCTACGCCGGATACAGGAGCTTTAATAGGCACACCGGCATCCATAAGCGATAAGGTACTACCACACACACTGCCCATAGAGGTTGAGCCATTTGATTCCAGTACCTCAGATACCAGGCGAATGGTGTAAGGAAACTCATCTTCTGAAGGGATTACAGGTAACAAAGCTCTTTCAGCTAAGGCACCATGACCAATTTCGCGGCGACCTGGGCCACGTGAAGGACGAGTCTCTCCTACACTGAAAGAGGGGAAGTTATAGTGATGCATATAGCGTTTGGATTCCTCGACTCCAAGACCGTCGAGAATCTGTTCATCTCCGATAGCGCCTAATGTAGTAATGGTAAAGACTTGTGTCTGACCACGAGTAAACAAACCAGAGCCATGAGTACGTGCTAAAAGACCTACTTCGCAGGAAATGGGTCGTACTTCTTCAAGCTTGCGGCCATCTGGACGAATTTTATCGACAATAATCATTTTCCGTACAATTTCTTTGAGAATTTTTTGGAACATATAATTAATGTCTCTTTCATTCTCAGGATACATTGCAAGAAAATGTTCTAATGCTTCGTTCTTAATTTTTTTGATATTTTCTTCACGCTCAAGTTTATCTACATTAGTTACTGCTGCTCTTAATGGTTCTGTTACAAATTCGCGCATAGCGGCATCAATTTCAGCAGGAACTTCATATAACGGTTTTTCCTTTTTCGGTTTACCGATTTTGGCGATAATATCTTCCTGAAAGCGACGATGTCTTTAATGACCTCATGACCAAACATAATGGCGTCAAGCATGGTTTCTTCTGGCAATTCATTAGCCCCTGCTTCCACCATGAGAATAGCGTCTTTGGTACCAGCTACTACTAAATTAAGATCACTTTTCTCTTGCTGCTCTACGGTAGGATTTAAGATAAACTGGTTGTCTATTAGCCCAACGCGCACACCGCCTATGGGTCCGTTAAATACAATATCAGATATACCTAAAGCACAGGATGCACCAATCATTGCCGGAATATCTGGCGGATTATTTTGGTCTACTGACATGACAGTAGCTACAATGTGAACGTCATTACGCAGCCCATCAGCAAATAGCGGACGAATAGGCCGGTCGATTAAACGGCCAGCTAAAATAGCAGCTTCACTCGGACGTCCTTCCCGTTTGATAAAGCCACCAGGTATTTTACCAACTGAATATAAGCGTTC
>NZ_JBYKYF010000435.1:0-1968 GCF_057736855.1 Sporomusa sp. | reverse complement strand
AAAAAGAGGCGTGTCACAAGACGTTTTTTCCATAAACGTTTTGCGACACGCCCTGGCAACTATTTTAAATTTTATATGGTTACAATAAGATTTTGTATAACTATAAATGTATTATGTATATAATCTAAGTAGTTACAAGCTTGATGGTTAATAAAAAAACTGTTTTTTTCCAAGCTTTCAACAGGAAATATAATGATATAACCAGAATAAGTATATAATAAGTTCGACTCAATATATTTAGAATTGAATTTGCCCAATTTAAAGAAGGAGTGCATTATGTGAAAGCGGCATTAATAAAGAACTTATCCCAGCATGTCGGTGAGCAAGTTACAGTGCAAGGCTGGGTATATAATCAGCGCTCTTCCGGAAAAATTATGTTTATAATTCTCCGAGATGGTTCCGGATTAATGCAGGGAGTTGCCGTTAAACAGGAAGTAGGTGAAGCGCTTTTCAGTGAAGCAAAAAAACTGACTCAGGAAAGTGCTGTAAAATTAACAGGAATTATCCGTGAGGAACCTCGAGCCGTTGGCGGCTACGAAATGCAAGTAACTGGTCTGGAAATTGTAAGTATTGCAAAAGACTATCCTATCACCCATAAGGAACATGGGGTTGAGTTTTTAGCAGAACATCGCCATTTGTGGATTCGTACACCACGCCAGGCCGCTATATTACGTATTCGTTCTGAAATTGAACATGCGCTCAGAAACTTTTTTTATGAACGTGACTTTGTTCTGGCCGATGCGCCGATTATTACGCCTGCGGCTTGCGAAGGCACAACTACCTTGTTTGAACTTGATTATCATGGCGAAAAAGGCTATTTATCACAAAGCGGACAGCTTTATAATGAGGCTAACGCCATGGCCCTGGGACGCGTATATTGTTTTGGTCCTACTTTCCGGGCTGAAAAATCAAAAACTCGCCGTCATCTTTTAGAGTTTTGGATGATTGAAGCCGAAATGGCTTATTTCGACATACATGATAACATGGATCTGCAGGAAGACATGATTTGTTATGTCGTTCAGCGAGTACTTGATAAATGCCAAAATGAGCTCAAAATACTACAACGTGATATAGAAAATCTGAAAGCCATCAAAAAACATATTCCACGTATTAGTTATACAGAGGCAGTGGAACTGTTACGTCAGTCAGGTGAAGAGTTTACCTGGGGGGATGATTTTGGCGCACCGCATGAGACCATTATTTCAAACCATTTCAATGCCCCGGTATTTGTACATAGTTTTCCGACAGCCATTAAAGCCTTTTATATGAAACCTGATCCCAATAATCCTGACGTAGTTTTAGGGGCTGACCTTTTGGCGCCTGAAGGTTACGGCGAAATTATTGGCGGTGGCCAGCGTATTGACGATCTGGCATTGTTGGAACAGCGTATTGCTGAGCACAAACTGCCAAAAGCTGCCTTTGAGTGGTATCTGGACTTGCGTCGATTTGGTAGTGTGCCGCATTCCGGTTTTGGCCTAGGACTTGAACGAACCGTTGCATGGATATGTGGTTTAGATCATATCCGTGAGACAATACCATTCCCACGTATGCTTCATAAGATGTATCCTTAACATAAAATCGTAGATATACCGCAGATAAATCAATTGATAAAATTGTAAATATTTGTAGGGGGAGATAATATGGTAGAAAGTATTGCCGCGACACATGCGAGGGGTAAATTTGCTACAGACAAAATTTTCGGAGCAGCAGCTGCTGCTAACAAGGCTGTTGCCCAATATGGTAAAGATAAGGTGGTAAATGCCACAATTGGCGCAATTTTGGATGATAACGAAGCTTTGGTTTGTCTACCAACTGTAGAAAAGGTATATCGTAACCTGCCGATCAATGAAATCGTCAACTATGCACCTATTGCCGGTTTGCCTGAGTTTTTAGAAGCGGCAACAGCGTTATCTTTTGCGGATAACCGACCAGAAGCTTATACTGAAGCGGTAGCTACGTCCGGCGGTT
>NZ_JBYKYF010000434.1:0-1969 GCF_057736855.1 Sporomusa sp. | reverse complement strand
CTTTTAAAGAGTTAAAAAAATACGGCGATAATGTGGCTGCGCTTATGGATTTGAAAACCGGACGTCTGGATGCCGTGGTTGTGGATGAAGTCGTCGGTCGTTATTATATTGCCAAAAAACCAGGCGAATACACTGTTCTTACCGACCACTTTGGTTCTGAGGAATATGGTGTGGGCCTGCGTAAAGATGATAAAGAATTGCTAGCCAAACTGCAAAAAGCCTTGGATGAAATGAAGAAAGACGGTACGGCAGCTAAGATTTCCAAGCAGTGGTTTGGTGAAGACATTATAAAGTAAGGAAGTAATACATGGACTATATATTGAGCATATTGCCACCGATGCTAGACGGTACGGTGGTTACGTTGCAAATGTTCTTCTCAACGATCATATTATCGTTGCCGCTTGGCCTCTTGTTGGCCCTGGGGCGTATTTCCCGGTTCAAGGTGCTAAGCGGTGCTATCGGGGTATATATCTGGCTGCTTCGGGGTACCCCGCTGATGCTACAATTGTTATTCATTTATTTTGGCCTGCCTTTGCTGCCGTTTATCGGCATAAGGCTGCCGGATTTTTCGGCAGCCTTGCTGGCTTTTGTGCTCAATTATGCTGCCTATTTTGCCGAGATATTCCGTGCTGGTATTCAGTCGATTGACCGGGGGCAATATGAGGGCGCTAAAGTGCTGGGCATGAGTTATGTACAGACCATGCAGCGGATTATTTTGCCGCAGGTTATCAAACGGGTATTGCCGCCTGTAAGCAATGAAACCATTACGTTGGTCAAAGATACCTCGCTCATCTATGTTTTGGCCATGAACGATTTGCTGCGGACAACCCGCGCTATCGTACAACGTGATTTTGATACCACTGCATTTGTGGTGGCAGGTGTGTTTTATCTGCTAATGACCTTGGTGCTCACCTGGATGTTTCAAAAACTGGAGCAGCGGTATGCTGTATATGACGAGTAGAGGTATGTGCTTATGAACATGATTAAGGCGATTGATATTCACAAAAAATTTAATAATCTGGAAGTGCTTAAAGGGATTTCGCTTGAAGTGAATAAAGGCGAGGTAATTGCGATCATCGGCCCATCTGGTTCGGGAAAAAGTACTTTTTTGCGATGTCTCAATCGTTTAGAAACCATTGATCGGGGAACTATCGAAATCGAGGGCGATGTTTTGGTTACTACCGGCCCGGACGGTCAGGTTCGCTATGCGCCTGAGACAGAGTGCAGACACATTTGCCGCCGGATGGGGATGGTTTTTCAGCAGTTTAATCTTTTTCCCCATCTGACTGTGCTAGAAAATTTAATTGAAGCTCCAATGACCGTCAAGGGGGTTAAACGGGAAGAGATTGTCCCGCAGGCCGAAGAACTTCTAAGGAAAGTCGGTTTGTTGGAAAAACGGGATGTTTATCCTTCGCGGTTGTCAGGCGGACAAAAGCAACGGGTAGCGATTGCCAGAGCCTTGGCAATGAATCCGGATATCATGCTGTTTGATGAGCCGACATCCGCTCTTGACCCTGAACTTACCGGCGAGGTTCTCAAAGCCATGCGCAAGCTGGCAGAGGAGAACATGACCATGATTGTTGTGACCCATGAAATGGCCTTTGCGCGCGAGGTTGCCAACCGTGTCATCTTCATGGATAATGGCGAAATTGTGGAACAAGGTAAGCCTGAGCAGGTGTTCGGTTCGCCGTCCCAGCCTCGTACCCAGGCATTTTTACAGAGAGTAGTATAAACGCGCAGTCAATACAATAGTAAGCCGCTCATCATCCTGCTGCTGACAGCGGGAAATATGAGCGGCTTAGTTATTGTAGTCATTCTTGAATGGTGATTTGTGGCATATGTTAAATATTGGCTCTATAATAAATGTTGGGGTAACCAGTTCTACAACTGGAACTGCCTCAACATTTTTTTGCAAAAAAAAATGAGCATAAAGTGAAATTTCCCTTAAAATTAAAGTTGCCAACACCAA
>NZ_JBYKYF010000059.1:0-12715 GCF_057736855.1 Sporomusa sp. | reverse complement strand
ATCCCCTGCTCCACTACACTTTATGCTTTACCCCAACATTTGACAAAGAACCCTTCTTTTAGTCAGCCCCTTTCTATGGGTTCTAAAATAATTCGATGGTCAACCAAATTCAGTTCTTTAATCCTAGCAGCAAGAGTCTTTCGCTGCCCGAAAATACTCTCTAAATACACTTCCCCATTTTGTGGAACAACTCGGTCAACACGTTCCATCAACAACTCTTCTTTATCATTCTTGAAAAGATAAGCATTAGCCTCGCACATGTGGCTATTCCCTCCCTCCAGATTGTATGTATTGTTTCATTTGCATAACCAAGGCATCTACCATATGTGGCAGCGGCTCTGACTGAACACCAACCAGATCAATGTTGTTTTGATGGATGGGCAACAGAATCTTTCTTGCTTTACTGGCAATCACTCGCTTCGCCATTTTGGGTGTTAATTCACCTTTCATCGAGTTAGACAAAATGATACTTAGCGGTCCTACGATTAAATCCACTTCATCCACATTGCAAATAAGGGCATTTTCTCCTGTGGCACCTTCATTTGCCCCAGCCCGGAGCATCGTGGCAGTAGCCTGAGAATTCGTCCCAATAGCCAGAATATCCACATCATTACCAAACTCGCTACGAATTCGATTAATTATGACTCTGCCAATTCCACCGCCCTGTCCATCTATAACAGCAATGTACACAATATCCCTCCAATAAACCACCCAAAGTAATACTCTATCATCGGTATTGCTATATCCATCTAATCTATGTATTATTATACATGATTATCTTACTAGTTTCCATATAAATCAAACAAATTCCTGCACGAATTCCAGAATAATCCTTTTCACTAATAGCTTGGAAAAAATCAATGCACAGGTTAATTATTGGAGAAATATTAAATTTCTTTTATATCATCAACAGATTTTGGATTACATACATGCTTGACAGTATGACCCTCATCGGCAAAAAAGACCGGACATTTACTGGTCACAATAATTTGACTGGGATACATACTACGGTGACCGGAAAATATGTAGCTAATCAGGCAGCTTATGGCGACAAAAGGAATGATGTCAATACCATATAATTCTGCTGCCATAATAATGGCCGTTACCGGTGTATTCACAGCACCTGCCAGCAATGCCGCCATACCGATAATCGCATAGACCTCAATATCCATACTGCCTATAAGCTGACCAAATACGTTTCCGGCAGTAGCTCCTACCACAATCATCGGCGTAATAATGCCGCCTGTCCCGCCACAGCCCAGGGTAACAGCGGTAGCAATGGTTTTCCAAAAAAATGCATCAACCGGAATCGGTTCGCCGCGTACCCCTATGTCCAGCAATTCTAAACTGAGTCCCAGGTATAGTGGACTGATGAAATAACCAATAACAGTGAGCATTCCACCGCCGATAAAAGCTTTTAAAGGTTTAGATAAACACAACCTGTCAAAATATTGACTACACTGCTGAATTGACTTAATAAAGAATACCGCCACCGCCCCACAAAATAGGCCCAACAAAATGGCTTCTACTGCCAGATAAACATTAGTTTCTATAATAACATCCCGGTACACATACGGTATCCCTGCAAAGTATGCAACATAATAGCCAGTCGCTCCGGCAATACATGCAGGATATAATGTATCATACAACATTTTTCCAACAAATAATACTTCAACACCAAATATAGCGCCAGCAACCGGTGTACCAAAAACAGCGGCAAAACCAGCACTTAGTCCACAAATAACAATTTGCCGGCAATCCGCACTTGTTGCTCGCAAACACCGACCCCAAGACGAGGCCAAAGTGGCACCGAGCTGGGCTGCCGGACCTTCTTTGCCTACCGAACCGCCAGCAGCGATTGTTATAACAGTAGCTATTAATTTTATCGGTGCTTCTGCCAAAGGTATATAGCCAGCCTGCTGATGTATAGCTTCTACCACCTTATCGCTCCCGCCAGAAATTCCTGGCGCCAGCCAATTAACCAGCCAACTGTTCACAACTAATACCAATGGAATATAAAAATAGTAATAAGGCTCCCGGGTCCATACATCAATAGCCCAGGATAATAGTTTTAAAAATACGGTTACCCCCAGGCCGGCAATCACACCAGTCGTGATACCAAAATACGTCCATTTAATCATATACTGTAGTAAAGCTAGTTGCTGAGCATTCGGTTTTAAAAGCCGGGAGCTGGTCAAGACAAGCTTCATATCTACCACCAATAATTAGGATACTGCCGTTTGGCAGCCAAATTATTTACAAGTATCCCGACAATTACTAAAATGCAGATACCAACACCAACAGGTATTATCGGAAATAGCCAATCTTGTTGGGTAGTTACCGCAATTAAAGCCGTAGCGCCGGCCGGTGGATGAACAGTTCTCGTCCCTACCATTGCTGCCACCGCAATGCCAACACTTAGAGCCGCCGTATACCAGTAGCAACCTGCGACTTGATAAATGATAACTCCGATAATCGCTGAAAGTATATGTCCTGCAATGGCATTGCGCGGCTGAGCTAACGGAACCGCTGGGACACCATATATAAGACAGGCTGACGCTCCTAATGAAGCCACTAAAACCGGTATTCCCTTTAGAAAAGTAAGATAGGTAACGATTCCGATACCGGCAAATGATCCCACAAGAGCCCAAAAACACTCTGACATCGCAGGAGTTGGTACACTACATTTACCTGCTGAAGTTATTTTTTTTAAATATTCTTCATAGGATGAAACCAGATTCTCGCAAACAACCGCTGATTTGCGGTTGATTTCTTCTTCTGGCAGATTATTCATTGGCGCTCCTCCTTTTTACCGTTAAAAAATGGAGAAATGCCGTACAAAACGGCATTTCTCTACTTATTTCTTGGTGACCAAAGGAACCAAGCAGGCAAGCGTGAATATAACGTATGATAAATAGATCATAGTGCTGTCATTGCTAATTCCACCTTGATAAGATAGATAAAAACCGATCCAAAACCCCCAAAATGCTGCATTCATAAGCGGCGCACGATATTTTTTTCTCCACGATACCGGTTGGGCAACTGCATTAGGATTGGTATTTGGCGCAGGATTTGGTGTACTCATTTACAATACCTCCTTTGTATTTCGCAATTTTATTGACCTATGGTAGATCTCTAAATAGCATGTAGGCGAAAATCCATGCATTGATGCCCACAAGCAGCGAAATAATTACACAATAAGGTATTGTCCGGTTCATTACCTCGCTTTCTCGACCGTCAAGACCAACCGTAGCTGAACCAATCAGTACTTTAGACGGAGCAATGGCACAACCTACCGAACCGCCAACCGACTGGACGGCGCACATGATGACCGAGCTAATCCCAAGCACTTTGGCTGTCTCATACTGCAAGGCGCCAAACATAACATTGGAATTGGTGTTACTGCCGGTAAGAAATGCTCCTAACACACCAATAAATGGAGAGAATATGGGGAATAAAACACCTGTCGATTTTGCTATCCCTTGTGCCAACAAGTTAGTCATACCCGTATCGTTCATAATTAATGCCATCATAACCATAGTAGTTATCCCAATACTGGTAGGAACACATTGAGAAATAGTGGCCTGTAAAGCTCCGCTAAAAGCGCCCGGTTTCCACTTGCCTGTCGCCTTGAAGATAAGATAAGCACAAAATGCAGCAAACAACAGCAACGGTGCCGGATGGGAAAAGATATTAATTTTTGAATACATTTTTTCAGCTTTTACGGCAAAGCCGGCAGCGGTAGTTACTGCTGGAAAGTCGAGGCCCCAAGTGTAAGGAGAGAAAATTTTCGCAATAGATTTAATTTGGGTCATGATACATAAGGCAATTAGGATATAATACGGGGAAAAAGCCAAGTTAAATCCCATCTCTGGCTTGGTATCCTCTTGCTTAGTCCCTTCCGCCTCATGGCGATAAATAGTTTTGGCCAATATTGCCATCGTCCCGCAACCACAGAGTGCTGGAATTAACGTAGCCAACTGGGCAGCCCCCAGTTTGTTCATAAACCAGCACATGAAAGCCATTACAGTACCTGTTATCAGCACCGCAGGCAATCCCCTTTTCACAGCGGAGAAACCGCCATAAATATGGCACACTGCAAGACCAGTAGCATAAATAGGTACAGCAAACAATATTGCCATCCAGGGACCAATAATCTCCCCAGGAATTTTAGTAGCCAACTGAATGGTATAATAGGATGAACCCATCGAACCAAAGCTAATAGACCAAGAATGTCCGACCAGACAGGTAGCAGCCGCAACTGCCGGCTTGAAACCCATAACCAGCATAATTGGCGCAACAACTGCAACTGGTACGCCAAAGCCGGCAATACCTTGCATAAAGCTAGCGAAACACCATGACATGAGTAAGCATTGCAATAATTTTTCTTCCGTTACTTTGACCATAGTGTCCCCAATTACTTTAATTGCACCATTCTTCTCTACAAAGTTGTAGAGAAACACTGCTCCCCAAATGATTAACAGCACATATAGTGACATGGCCATGCCTTTACTATTAGCTAAAGCCAACAGCCGAAAGTCGCCGCCAAAGGCAAAATAGCCGATGGCAACTGCTGTAAACCACGATATTGCTCCCGATTTTGGCGCACCCCAGTTAAATAGCAGAATAGTAGAAAGCAAGACTAAGATCGGTAGGAAAGCGAGTATCCAGTTAGTAAAGGTTAAGGCAACACCCTTATCCATACAACCGAGCCTCCTTCCAAAATCTTTGCCCGAATATCTGAGCAAAAACCAGCATACATTACTAAGTCCCTGGTTCCTTTTGTTCATAAGGAACCAGGGACTAGCAAATTCATGCCAAACAGGTGTTAAGTTGTTTATTTAGCAGGCGGAAGCGGAACTTCCATGCCGAGCATTTTGGCACGGTTATTGACGAAGTTTTGAATTTCGGCCACATGTTCAGGCTGCAGATGGGCAAAACGTTTTTGGGTTTGGAGATACTCGTCAACCGGCTTAAGTTTCTTAGGCAGATTATTGAACTTCTTGTTCGCCCAGTCGCCATTTTCGACTTCATACAGATTCCACATACCCGTCTCAACAGCCAATTTGGCGATTTCGATAGTACGCTCAGGCGGGAAGCTCCAGCCTTTAGGACATGGACAGTGCAGATGAATAAATGCCGGTCCGTCTTGTGCAAGACCCTTACGTACCTTGTTCATGGCGTCAATCGGATAACCAATGGAAGCCGTTGCGCCATACTTGACATATGGATGGCCACCAGCACAGAAGATCGGCATCGGGTCTTTCATATGATGCTTCTTGGCTTCAGGAATAGCTGGGCCAGGCGGTGTGAACATAGTTGCAGCACCGTACGGAGTGGAAGGCGAAACCTGAATACCGGTATTAGCATAAGACTCATTGTCATACATGACAACAAGAACTTTATGTCCTCGATAGAACAATGCTGACATAGCTTGCAGACCAATATCAGAACAACCACCATCACCGGCCATTACGATAATATTGGGGAATTCATCCTGAATTTTACCCTTTTTAATCAGCATGCGGAAAGCTTCGGCGATACCAGAAGCTACAGCACCGCCATTGGTAATTTGCGCGTGTGTCCAGGGCACAGCCCAGGGACCGCAGGCATAACTGGTGTTAGCAACATACATACAGCCAGTTGGACCAACAAAGATTGTATTTCTTCCGGCAGCTTTAGCTACCAGGCGATATCCGAGAGCCGGACCGCACCCTGCACAAGTACGATGACCAGGGACATAAGTGTCCTCTAGTTCAGTAGTTTGTGCAATTGACTTTATTAATTCAGCAACTGCCATCGTTCTACTCCTCCTTTATTATTTACTTGGGGCAGCTTCAGTTTTAGCAGCATTAATCTGGGAAGCGCCTTCATGATAATCATTAAAGTTAACCCAAGTGCTGGCCTGAATAATTTTGCCGGCTTCAAGAGTCTGCTTCATCATTTCAGCCATAGCAAAGAACTCTTCATGAGTAATGGTCTCGCCGCCCAAGCCGGAGGTAAAGCTTTGAATCATTGGTTTGTTAGGAACTTCAGACATAGCAGCTTTAACTTCTGTTGAAAGAACGCCGCCACCACAAGGTGCACCATAGGAGGTACCAGTATCTACAACACCGGCAACTTTGAACTTAGGCAGAATTTGCGCAAGAGCTTCATCTGGGAACGGACGGAACCAGCGAAGTCTGCACATACCTACTTTATAGCCGGCCTGACGGAGATACTTAATAGCGCTGCGACAGGTTACGGCATGAGCGCCTTGCAGCACAAATACCATGTCGGCGTCATCGGTCATATATTCTTCAACAAACGGAGCATATCTACGGCCAAAAATCTGTGCAAATTCTTCTGTTACTTGTACAATCTTCTCTTTAACCTTGGTCATAACGACATGACGATCCCACTCAAGCGGAGGACCCATTTCGGGCTCAATCTGCGGCCCCATAATTACCGGGTTTTTAACATCAAGACGATATTTAGGATTAAACTTAGGCAAGAATCTATCTACTTGCTCTTGATCAGGCATTTCATAATCCTGCGCGATATGGGTTACGAAGTAACCGTCCATAGCCACAATCTGCGGCAACATGATTTCAGGATCTTCGCCAATCCTAAAATACATTAAGCTATTGTCTAACGCTTCTTGCGCATCTTGCGCCCAGCCATAAATCCAGCCGTTATCACGGAGAGTTAAGCAATCGGTATGCTCCGAACCGAAATCACCGGGTGGATCCAATGTACGGTCAGCAACAAGAGCCTGAATCGGACAGCGACCACCAGCAATCGGAGAATAAGTTTCAAACGCATAAGTTACACCTACACCGGAACTACCGGTAGTAGCACGGGCACCAGCCATGGAAGCACCGTGAGCAATACTAAACTGGGCGTGCTCACCTTCACCGTGAACCATTTCACACTGCATGACACCAGCAGCAATCCGTTTTGCCAACTCAGCCATAACAGCAGTATACGGACGGATAGGATAGGATGCTGAAACATCAATATCAGCAAGCTGCCAAGCATCTGCAACCGCAGTTAAACCTGTATCTCTTTTCTTAATCGGCATCTTCTTCACTCCTTATTCATCAAAATCAAGTTCAGGCACTCGGCTAATAGCCCCTACCGGACAAACATTACTGCAAATACCGCAACCTTTACAATATTTGAGGTTAAAACTAATTCCGTCATTTTCTGAGAAATTTACACAGGCATCCGGACAGTAAATATAACAAGTTTTGCACTCGGTGCATTGACTTTTATCCACTACTGGACGAAGGTACCGCCAATTACCGGTGACCATGCCCTCATTTTCTGTTTGAGGGGAAGGAACAATAGCCGCAAACGGCACTTGCTTGTATACTTTTGCCATGATTACACCTCCTCAAAATTTACCACTGCCTGCCATCAGGCTGGTTGGCCGTTGCTGAAAGGCACTATCACAACTTTTTCCCAGCCTTGCTGGACAGCGGTCTTATTTTCGGCAACCTTCAGCAGGCTTTCCAGTTTGACAATACCACTAGCTTTTGCAGCAGCTGCTGCGATAGCAGCACCAACGCCAGCACCAATCTTGGTATTATCAATACTGCCCTCAGTACCGTCAAAGGTATGGTACACACCGGCTCCCAAGGAATCAGCGTCAATAGCGGCAACCGCCTTTATCTTGCTGACATTCTCTTTCGGAGATAGCCACTTAATTAATTTATTAACATCGCGCTTGGTATTGATGACTACTACACAACCATCTTTACAACCTTTCAGCACATCATTGCCTTTAACCAATGTTTCTTCGACGAGAACAACAACATCAGGACGATAATTTTCATACTCATAAAAGGTCTCTATCGGTTCCGGACTAATACGTGCATAACTCTTAACCGGTACGCCAATCCGGTCAGGTAAATCAACATAATTATCAAAGAATTGGTTATACTTACCCTCAAGGCTACCAGCTTTAGCGAGCAAGGTAGCAGTGTCACGAGCTTCCTTGGCCAAGGTTACGCCCCTTGTCCATACAGTAACTTCCTGCATCTTGGCGTCAACAGTAACCGCCAGTGTCATTGTTTCTCCCCCTTTTACTCATTCAGATTAATTACAGATAATCGTCATAACCAAGCTAGTTTGATCCTCACCCCCACAGGCAAACATGCCATTATTTTTTTAATATTTGTCGCAGACCGTCGCTAAAATCCTGAGCCATTACAATGTAATCGCCACTAGGTTTAGCTTGGTTCTGCATGTTACTAACAGAGCGTTTAAGCGCCAACATTGCCGCATATTTACAAATAGCCTCAATATCAGAACCGGCTGCCCCCTCTGTTGCTTCAGCCAAAAAAGCCAAATCAACATCAGCAGCTAATGGCAGCTTCTCGGTATGAATCTTAAATATTTCTAGGCGCTCCGCTTGTTCCGGCAATGGCAGTTCAAGGATAAAATCGAATCGGCCTGGGCGCATAAGCGCAGGATCTACCATATCAGGCCGGTTAGTAGCCGCCATCACAATGACATGGGCAGTATCCATCAAGCTGTCCATTTCTAGTAATAATTGGCTTACAATACGCTCTGCACCGCTTCTATCTGTACCTGCCCGTACAGGCGCTAAGGCGTCAATTTCATCAAAGAAGAGGATGCAGGGAGCGATTTGTTTAGCACGTTTAAAAATTAGCCTGAGCCCCTTTTCAGCCTCACCAAACCAGCGTGAATTAAGTGTAGCGGCATCTACCGATATAAAATGAGCCTCACTTGATCCGGCAAGTGCTTTGACCAGTAATGTCTTGCCAGTGCCTGGCTTACCAGTCAGGAGTATGCCCTTTACCATGGAATAGCGCGTCTCTTTAAACAGTTCCGGATTTCGAATCGGCAGCTCCACCAGTGATCTCAATTTATCTTTGATATCAGCCAGACCGCCGACCTGCTCCCACTTGATGTTAGGACGGTCGGAGAAAAACTCTCTGGTAGCTGTTGGTTCAACTTCCCGGAAAGCGGTATAGAAATCATCCATAGTAACCTTTAAATTAGCCAAGTCCTCTTCGGTCACACCTGACATAAAATCAATGTTAGGTAGTAACCGTCGTACGGCATTCATTCCTGCTTCTTTGCATAAAATAGCTAAATCCGCACCGACAAAACCATGAGTTATTTGCGCTAGCTTTTCCAAATCGACACTGGAATCTATTGTCATATCTCGTGTATGTATTTTTAATATTCTTAATCTTCCGGACCTATCTGGTGGATTGATAGACAATTCACGGTCAAAGCGTCCTGGCCGCCGGAGCGCCGGATCCACCATGTCGGGAACATTGGTTGCCCCAATGACAATAACCTGCCCCCGATTTTTCAACCCATCCATCAATGCTAATAGTTGTGCTACCACCCGTTTTTCGACATCGCCAATTACATCCGTACGTTTTGGCGCAATAGCGTCAATCTCATCAATAAAAATGATTGCCGGTGCCCGGCGCTGGGCTGTCTCAAAGATTTCCCTCAGCCGAGCTTCGCTTTCCCCGTAAAACTTATTGATTATTTCCGGACCATTCACATGCAGGAATGCGGCATTTGTTTCACTAGCAACCGCTCGGGCCATTAGGGTTTTACCTGTACCTGGCGGTCCGTAAAGTAGCACACCTTTAGGAGCGTCAACCCCCAGATGACGAAATACTTCTGGGTATTTAAGTGGCAATTCTATCATTTCGCGCACTCGCTGCAGTTCTTTATCCAACCCGCCTACATCTTCATATGAGGCCCGGAACCTCCGATCTTCAAGGGCATCAGCCTTGGTAACTTTAATCTTTGTACTCGAATTAATAATGACTGGACCCTGGGGTGATGTACCAAGTACTGTGAAAAATTGAGTCTGAGCCCCAGCCAAACGTACTTTCACTTTATCGCCGATAACCACCGGCAGACCGTTTAACATACGTTCCAAATGCTGAATATCCTGAGCATCACTGAAATCTACAGTAACATCAAGCGGACTTAATATCAGTGTCTGAGCCGGTTGCCTCACAGCCTTTCTCAAGGTGACCCGTTCATCAATACCAACTCCAGCATTTTCTCTAATGATGGCTTCGATTTGTGCCAGGTTTTTATTTTTGAATTGAGTAAAACAGGGAACAACTTTTGCCACTGTAGTTTTTCTGCCCTGAATTTCAACAATGTCACCAATGATTACCTCAAGTTTATCCATCTCAGCACTATCAATACGGACATACCCCAGACCTACGTCTTCGGGCATTGCGTCTGCTACTCTAAAGGATAAGGCAACGGCCATGATTTGTATCCTCCTTTAGATGGGTCTATCTGGAAACTTATTACAGTTTTTATTATACAGGCCCACTTATTATTTGCCTACTATATGGTAAATAAGGATATTTTTGTAAATAAAATTTATGTTTTAAATAGAAACTACAATGAAAAAAGCTAGCATAGCAGCTCTTGTATGGCTGCTATGCTAGCTTTCATATCGTCTCCATAAAAGTCATTTGATTAATGCCAGACAGAACATGTGTCCTCTTTCATATACTTATGGAGCGGTCTGCCTACAGGACCGTAAGATAAAATTCCCTTTAAACAGCCACTCTCGCACAGATAGTTTAAGTAACGCCGTACCGTAACTCTAGAAATACCAGCCAGTTTAGAAATATCTGCAACACTAAAATAACCTGATTGTTTTTTAACAAATTCCAAAACTAAATCTAACGTCCCTTTATCCAACCCTTTAGGAACGTTGTCTCGTAGCTCTTCTAAACTGCTTACAGTTTTATCTCTACCTGTATCCCCTTTTAAGATATCAATATCTTTCTGGGACATATTTTGAATACTATTAAGTTTAGAAATATAATCCTGGTAATTTTTTAATGCCTTTTTAAAACGTTGGAAAGTAAATGGCTTGATAATATAATCGATAGCCCCATACTGTATTCCCTGTTGAATAGTTTCTGTATTATGAGCAGCCGTAACTAAAATAACATCAGTATTAATGCCTGTTGCTCTCACCCGTCGCAACAACTCTAACCCATTAAGCCCAGGCATATAAACATCCAGGATAACTATCTGCGGTTTAACTTTGGCAATCAGTTCAAAGCCAGTTTTACCGTCACATGCATGACCGACTAACCTGAATCCCTTCATTTGGTTAATATACTGTCGATGAAGTTCTAACACCATTGGGTCGTCTTCCAGAATAACAACATCGATAGCCATTGCTTTACCTCCCTGTAACTTCAAGGTTTTGGATACCACGGATTGGTATCTTTATGCTAAAGATGCTCCCTTGGTTTTCTTGTGATTGAACAGTTATTTTGCCGCCGCCCAGATCTACTTCTTTCTTAACAAGATATAAACCGACGCCGCGGCTTCCCCGCTTGGTTGAAAACCCCCGCTGAAATATTTTTCTTTTATAAACTTCTGGGATACCGCTCCCAAGGTCACTTACTTTTATGTGTAAATACTTCTTGCCCTGGTAAACATATACATCAATTCTTTTACGTTCACTCGGTAGTCCTTCTACCGCATCCATGGCATTGCTAATCAAATTTCCTAACACAGTTACCATGGACAGACTACTGAATGTCGGTGGCAAAGACTCAAGTTTACTGCGTGCATCCAAACGCAGTAAAATCCCTTGTTCACTCAATTGACTGATTTTTCCGATAATTAAGCCGGCAGTAGCCTGGTCTTTAATCCGTTTGACAATAAAACTAACAAACTCCTGTTGCGTTTTATACATTAAAGTAATCAGTTCTACGACTTTATCATACTCTTTCATTTGGATAAGCCCTGAAATTGCATGCAGTTTATTAGCAAATTCATGAGACTGAGCCCGCATCGAATCGAGTAGACTCTTAAGTCCGATGATCTCTTCTGCCAACATTTTAACATCTTCTTTATCCCGAAAGGTAGCCAGAGCCCCGATGACTTCGCCATCGACAATAATTGGAGTTCTATTGGTAATAATAACCTTGTCCCCAACCTCCTGCTCTTGATCATACTCGGCCTGTCTGGTTCTTGCCACAATTGGCAGCCGTGAATTAGGTAAAATATCCATAATATGTTTACCAATAAGGTCAGTATGTATGTTCAATAGCCGTTTCGCCTCATTATTTACGATATTGATGTACCCATCTGAGTTTATCGCAATAACCCCTTCCCGCATACATTCCAGAATGGCGCGTTTTTGTTCTAAGAGCACGGTTACTTCATGAACTCGCTGCTTTAATTTGGTGTCAGCATCGCCATACAACTTGGCATTGTGCACAGCAATCGAGGCATGATTGGCAAAAGTCGCAAACAAAGTCTGCTCAATCGGAGTAGATTTGTGAATAGTGCGAAATCCTATTACCAATATACCTAGTAACGAATCCTGAAAATACAGCTTAACGACTTTTACGCAGCAAAGCTGCTCATTGTGTAGTACTTTAAGCAGGCGTTCGGACAACGCTTCTCCAGGTTTTATTTCTATAACCTTCGAAGTTTCCATATCTTGCACCGATTCAGAGATGAGAACAGGCGAATCAGGATGATACCATGCGGTAGCAATCGGCGCTTTCCATTCGCTAGACTGTCCCGTCAGAAGAATACTACCGCAATCACCGTTAAATAAACGCATTGCACTTGAGACGATAAAATCTAACACATCAGTAATATTCATTGAAGATGTCATACAGGTGGTTATTTCATTAATCGTCCTGAGCTGTTCAAATTGCTTAAAAACCGTTTCCTC
>NZ_JBYKYF010000058.1:0-12729 GCF_057736855.1 Sporomusa sp. | reverse complement strand
CATACAAATCAGGATCCGCCTGCTTGCTTGGCGACAGACCACGGTCCCCTTTAGGGTCAGTCATGGCACCATCTACGGTCCAGTCTTCTTCCTGCATTTTCAGTAAAAATTTGGTGAAACGGTCATGATAGTTTGTGCCCAGCTTTTGGTCCATTTCAAAAGTGGTGCTAGCCACCGCATTGATAGCATCCATACCTACGCAGCGTTGGAAGCAGGAAGCGGTTTTTTGTCCTAATAAACGCAGCATTTTTACTTTTTTAACAAGGTCATCGGTACTTTGGTGCAAATGACAGAAGCGGTTGATTTTCTTCCCAGTAAGATGAGACGTTGCTGTCATAAGATCCTCATATTGAGGGTCTTGCGCCAATTCATACGTCATTTTTACAGAATTCATGGATGGCCGGATAATTGGATGATCCACTGGATTCTTTACAAGTTCCCCCTGCAGATACACCTTAAGATTGAGTTTGCGTAAACTTTCTTCATACTCCTGAGGTGTTTTTAATGCCATGGTAAATTCCCCCTTAAAAAATTACCTTAATTTTTTAGAATGTCTGCCAAATTGACGGCAAACAAATAGTAAGCAAATTATTCTTCCTCAATTCTGCTATTAAACACTGGGTCTTTTGTCTTATCGTAAGTAGACCAATTCCGGAAAAAGTCTTTACCATAAATCAGGAGGCAAAGGATAGCACCTACACCAATTGCATAGGCGGCACCACGGGATACCAATACCGCACCTACGATACCGGCAACACCCAAATCATTAAATGTACGCCCTTTTAGTACCCCTACCCGAACAGCTACAAAAGCTTGTACCAACATGGTTAACGAGAGGGAAATAGGCAGAATGGGTTTAACCAAGGTAACTATCGGCATCATAAAATAACTGACAAATGTTCCCCAACGGAAAGAAGCCACACCGCCAAATAAGCTATCCATAGCTTCCCGGCCATGTTTATAACGCTCACAGGTTACCACCTGCATCGCTGCCCATAACGGACCGCACATGGATACATCTGGTCCTAACAATGACATGCTCATATTACGAATACCGCAAATAATATTGTTGCGGTTAGGATTATAATGCACATTTTCATCGCCGTGACGGAATTCACGCGCTTCGTCAATAAGTGCCTCAGCCTGAATCAATTCACCGAACAACACTACATAAGTAGCCGCTACCAAAGGCAATGCACTCACATATAGATGAAGTGGAGGAAAACCAATTCTTTCGGCAAAAGGAGTCCATTCAGTAAACAAGGTGTAAAACTGCGGAACAGTAATACTCCAAGTAATTGTCGGCCAAGGCAGCTCGCCTACTAGAGGTGCAATCACAATTGCCAATGCGAGAGCAGGCATCAGGCCTAAATCGGAAAGATATTTAAAAACTATATGTTTGTTTCTAAGAGTCTTAAAATGGTTGGAAAACAAAATATAGAAAGCAAAACCAATTGCAATGGTAATTGTCATAGGATAGTGATCAAAATGCCCATTCTCAACAAAAACTAATCTAGCTGCCGCAAAACCGGCGCCAATTAAGATACCGGCTTTAAGCGCATCAGGCACAATATCAACAAACTTTTTCGCTAATCCAGTTGCCCCTAACAACAGTGCAAAAACGCCTAACTCGAATTCAAAGGCAATTAGCGCATGCATCCGGGCAACCCCTTCCGGGAATGTCTTTAGCCATAACAACAGGAGCGGTATTGCAGGTGTAATCCACCCCGGAATAACAGGGTCGCCCAAATGTGCGTGCCATAAGTAAAAGAAACCATTCAAAATAACGATAGTGATAGCAATTTCAAAAGGCATCCCCAGATAGTCTTGCAATAATGGAATAACACCAAGACAAACGGCAGACATTAGCAATCCCTGAATAAAATCAGGAAGCTCAAAACGATAATGAATAAATGGTAATCTCAATTGAAACGGCCCCAGCGGAATATACGGCTGCGCTTCACCATGGTTTCGTTTGTAAACAGGACCCAACCAACTCATACTAATACTAATACCTCCTTTTTTTTTGTTAACATTAGTGCAAAATCAACGCCATACCTTATTCACTCTAAACTTGAAATTGTGTACCTCCTTTGCCTGTTTTAATCACTATCTATTAATCTACTAAAGCAAGAATCGTGCCAAAATAAATTAAAGTCTGTTTTTTCTTTCTTTTTCGATATGTGCAATAATTGCTTATAATTTTTTTGGCGTTGCATAAATGCAACGCCAAAAAAAAAAGAAAGCTATTAAGCTCCGGATTATTAAGCTTTGTGCAACAATGCAACATTTGCATTGTTGCACAACTACTTATCCGCCAAGCCATATTTAGCTACCTTACGAAAAACGGTTGTTCTATCTATCCCTAATACTTCAGCCACCTTTCGCCAACAGCCGTACTCTTTATACGTTTCAGTAAGCAGATAAGCTTCTACTTGTTCTACCGCCTTCTTTAATTTGGTTCCACGCTTGGGAAAAAACGTTCTATTGCGAATGGTTTCCGGTAAAACATCCATAGTGATCTCTTCACCTGCTGCGGTTACCATCATACGTTCAATGACGTTTTCTAACTCACGTACATTACCAGGCCAGGAATACTCCACCAACTTATCAATTACCTGTGGCAAAACTCTTTTATTGTATCCAAAATGCCGATTAAATTTATCAACAAAATGCATAATTAATAGCGGAATATCTTCTTTTCGTTCACGCAAAGGCGGCAACTCAATCGGTACTACCATTAGGCGATAATACAGATCTTGGCGAAACTTCCCTTCCTTTACCATCTTGGCTATATCCCTGTGAGTGGCTGCAATGATTCTTGTATTCACAGCGATTGGCTTAGTACCCCCAACCCGCATAATCTCTTTCTCTTGTATCGCCCTAAGTAGCTTAACTTGCAGCATGAGCGGCAAATCGCCTATTTCATCAAGAAAGAGCGTTCCGTTATTTGATAATTCAAAAAGTCCGGGTTTACCCTCCTTTTTAGCCCCAGTAAAGGCTCCTCCCTCATAACCGAATAGTTCTGATTCCAGCAATTGTTCAGGAATAGCGGCGCAGTTAATTTTAATAAACGGCTTTGATGCGCTTTTTCCATGTTTGTGTATTAATTTGGCAATTTGTTCTTTCCCTGTACCTGATTCGCCAGTAATCAAAACAGTAGAATCAACATCCGCTAACTTTTTAACAAGCTCAATGACTTGGGCCATTTTCGTACTGCGGAAAATGACTTCATGATCGTGAATTTGCAGTGCCCGCAAATGGGATAATTCGGTCTGATATTTCAATGTTTTTTCTTGATTTTTTATCAATTGCTTTTGTAAATTAACCAGTTCAGTAATATCCCGAACATTCGTTACAACCCGAAACAAATGACCTTGCTCATCAAATATGGGATTTCCTGTAACTAATATTTCATGGGTACCCTTAACTTTTTGATTAATCGTAACCCGCTCACGCTTCTCCATGACCAACAACGTTGCTGACACATCATAATACCCTTCTGCTACTAGATTCCTCATGTTCTTACCCACTAGATCACTGCTCTTAAGACCAGTGATCCGTTCATACGCATGATTCACGCGCAAGACAACACCATTGCCATCAGTAATAAATATACCATCATAGGAAGATTCGATGATTGCTTTTAATTCATTCAATAATTCTTGCGCCGAAGTTTGTCGAGTATCAACCTTGTTATTACCTAACTCGTCCTTATGCATCCTCTTATCTCCCCTTTGATAACCTATTTTGTTAATTTCGACCAAATACGACATTTTCCCTTCCGTTTTGTTAAATAATTCAGAATTAATCAAGTTCTACAAACGCTTTTATGTCACTAATAACTTAAAGACAATAAGATAATCCCATGTAATTATTCGCAACAATAGCACATAAGCTATCTACTTCCACTAATTTTTAAACCATTACTTTTTCACAAGTTGTCTACAGTCTACAATTAAATCCCAAAATATAATATAAAAAAACTTCCACCCTTGCTTAATATCTCTAAAAAGAAAACAGCAAGAGTAGAAGTTGTAACATGCGAGGTATTCGCTTGTTAATGCCAACTATATGTTCTCACTACCAAACCCATAAGCCGGACACGCAAGCTAAATAGCAGCAGTCACTTGCGTGCTGCCGCCTTTAACTTACTCGCTATCAATTTAACCTATATATTCCTGCTTACCAATAGCAGCCTCGGCCGGTTTATCAGTACCATTTAAAATGGCATTCAGAATAATGGCGGCCACACTGCCGGCTGTAATACCGCTGTGGAGAATGACCTGCGCCCAAGTAGGAAAATGGTGATAAAAGTTAGGAACAGCCAGGGTAATCATACCGACCCCCATACTTACGGCAACGACCATAATATTGTGAGTTCCGTCAAATTGAACCTTGGACAAGGTTTTAATACCACTGGCAGCTACCATACCAAACATCGCAATACCTGCTCCGCCTAATACCGAATTGGGAATGGCCGAAACTACGGCAGCAAACTTGGGGAATAAGCCCAAAATAATCAAGATTGCACCAGCAGCAGCCACAACAAACCGGCTTTTGACTCTGGTTAATCCGACCAAGCCCACGTTTTGGGCAAACGCCGTATAGGGGAAACTATTTAAAATACCGCCCAAGATGGTTGAGAAACCATCAGCCCTAAGTCCGCGAGTCAAATCTTCCTTGGTGATCGGCCTGTCAATAATTTCGCCAACAGCAATGCAGTCACCGGTTGTCTCAGTCATGACAACCAACATAACTAGAACCATAGCAGCAATGGATGCCAAATCAAAGGTAGGCATACCAAAGGCAAACGGAGTGGTTACTCCCAGCCAATTCGCTTCAGCCACCTGAGAAAAATTAACCATACCAAACATCCAGGCGATAACAGTGCCGCAAAGCAGTCCCATGAGAACGGCAATATTGCTCAAAAACCCTTTAAAATAACGATAAAAAAACAATACAATCATTAACGTTATAAGCGCCATACAAATGTGCGGGAAAGAGGCAAAATCTTTCGCTGCCGGGTTACCGCCAGCCGCCCAGCGTACTGCCACTGGCATAAGGGTTACACCGATAATGGTAATAATGGTACCAGTCACAACCGGGGGAAAGAAACGGATAAGTCGACTAAAGTACGGGCTCATCAAATAGGTCACAAGACCGGCAACAATAACAGAACCATAAATACCTGTCAAGCCATGGGTTTGACCAATAATAATCATCGGAGTTACGGCTGCAAAGGTTACACCCTGAATAATCGGTATGCGAATTCCCATGTTCCAAAAACCTAAGGTCTGAATCAAGGTAGCAACACCGCAGGTAAACAAATCCGCATTAATGAGGTAAATCAGTTGCTCTTTGCTCAAACCCAGTGCATTAGCAATAATGAGCGGCACAGCCACCGCACCTGCATACATTGCCAACACATGCTGCAAGCCATAGGTAAACAGTTGTCCTAACGGCAACATCTCATCGACAGGGTGTTTCATTTGATTGTCTTTCACAGATTTTCCTCCTTACAGTTCTGCATTTTCACTAACTACGTAGTTTTATAAAATTTATTTATAAATACCATGGAATGGTGTTATTACTGACAATCACACCTACATAATCTATCTTTTCATTCCCATAAATACTTTTTCCGGGGTTATCGGCAACCGAGTTATCTTAGCACCTACTGCATTATACACCGCATGGGCAATGGCTGGTGAAGGCGTATTAATAACTACTTCTCCGATGGATTTGGCCCCAAACGGTCCAGTAGGTTCATAGCTGGATTCAAAGGCTACCGTAATCTTGCAGACATCTTTCCGGCAAGGGATTTTATACTGCATAAAGGTATTGGTCTGCATCTTGCCATACTGACTATAGTGAACATCTTCATACATCGCCATACCAATACCTTGTACAATTCCGCCTTCTACCTGAATTCTTGCCAGGTTCGCATTCAGCACAGTACCACAGTCCACCACCGCTACATAGTCGATCAGTTCAACCACACCAGTTTCAGGGTCAACCTCTATTTCAACAAATCCGGCAATAAATGGAGGCGGCGATATAGGAGAACCGTAGGTGGCAAACCCCACTAACTGCCGTTTTCCTTCCCCGAGCACTTGCAATTCGGCCAGCTTGGCAATTGTCATTGACTTACTGCCATCAAGAGTTTTAAGTGACTGACCATCAAACTCGATTTGTTCCGGATTCACTGCCAAGTACTTAGCCGCCTGGTTAATCATCTGCCGCTTCAAGTCTTCTGCCGCTTGCAATGTAGCCATACCAGTAACATAAGCTGTGCTGGAAGCATATGAGCCCGGATCATAGGGCGAAACATCCGTGTCGGCTGCATGTACAACAATATTTTCGGGTGATGTTTCCAATACCTCGGCGGCAATTTGCGCCAACACGGTATCACTGCCTGTCCCCATATCGGTTGAACCTGTCAGCAGAGTATATTCGCCGGCATCAGTAAGACGAATTTCGATAGAAGCGGTATCAATACCGGCAATTCCTGAGCCCTGCATCGTCACTGCCATGCCGACAGAACGTATTTTGCCGTTAGGTAATTGTCGGCGGGGATACTTTTCATCCCAGCCAATCAGTTCTTTCCCTTTGGCAATACAGCGATCAAGCGCTGAACTGTTGAGCACTTTCCCGTGATAAACAAGGCTGGTTTCGCCTTCTTTAATTATATTTTTAAGTCTGAGCTCAGTTGGGTCCATATTAAGTCGAGCCGCCAATTGATTAACTGTCGATTCCAAGGCAAACGTTCCTTGGGTGGCACCATAGCCTCTGAGTGCTCCTGCCGGCATCTTGTTGGTATACACAACATGGCCATGATACCTCACTGCCCGCGTTTTATTATACAGCGGCAGCGTCTTGTCACCGCATACCGCAAACGTGGTAGACGCGTGTTCGCCGTAAGCGCCGGTATCAGATAAATTTTCAATATCGATGACCCGGATAAACCCTTCCTTGTCAGCTCCCAATCTGACCTTAAGGCGCATCGCGTGACGGCTAGTGGTAGCACTGAAGGTTTCCGTACGGCTATAAATAAACATGGCCGGTTTTCCGGTTTTTAATGTAACCAGTGCAGCAAAGACATCACCCGATCCAGTCTGTTTACCACCAAAACCGCCGCCGATTCGAGGCTTAATGACCCGCACTTTGCTGGCAGGTAATTGCAGCGCTCTGGCTACTTGCCGACGAATATGAAAAGGTACTTGCGTGGAACTGACAATCACCAATCGGCCGGCATGATCAAGGTAAGTAAAAGAGCGGAAGGTTTCCATCATGGCATGTGCCTGCGCTTGGGTATAATAGGTTTCTTCAATCACAATGTCGCAGTGTTTGAGTTCCTGTTCAACATCACCTACTTCCAGCGTATGGGAGGCACAAATATTACGGTCTTTATCCATACCAATCGGAAAATTGCAGATAATATCTGTCTCAGGATGGACGACAGAAGGATGGCCAATGGCTTGTTCAAAATCAAGTACTGGCTCAAACACTTCATAGTCAACCTTGATGAGTTTAATTGCCGCGTTGGCAGTTTGTTCATCAACTGCGGCAATAATAGCGACCTCGTCACCAACATACCGCACAATCGGATCAAGAATCAGCCGGTCATACGGCGAAGGTTCAGGATATGACTGGCCCGCCAGTGTAAACCGGACTTGCGGAACATCTTTATAGGTGAGAATGCATTCTACTCCTTTGATTTTCTCGGCTTTGCTCGTATCAATCGCTGTAATCCGGGCAAAAGCGTGAGGGCTTCGCAAAATTTTTACCACCAGCGCATTGGCCGGAGCCAAATCTTCCGTATATACTGGTTTGCCGGTGCTAATAGCCATAGCATCTATTTTGGCCAAGCCTTTACCTATATATTTCATGACGATGTTACCCCCAGATATTTCTTAACCGCTCTAAGCTGTCCTTGATAACCAGTACAGCGGCATAAATTGCCTGTGAGATAATGTACAATCTGTTCCTCAGTAGGGTTCGCCAATTCCCGCTTCATCGCCAGTACGGTTAAAATAAATCCCGGGCTGCAATACCCACATTGGTCGGCACCCTCTGCAGCCATAAACTTTGCGAATTCTTCAGCTTCGGTTAGCAAACCCTCCATGGTCGTAATTTGCCTGCCATGGGCCCTAAATGATAATGTCGAGCAGGAGAGTGTTGGTTTACCATCAAGCCAGATAGTACAGAGGCCGCAGCAGGTAGTATCACAACCTCTTCTGACACTGTACAGTCCCTGTTTACGCAGGGTGTCAACCAGAAAATCATCGGGATGAACGTCTACAGACACTTGCTGCCCATTGATAATTAGTTCGATTTGCATCCTGCCACCTCCGCAATTGCCCGTTTAACCAGTACTTCACATATGGCCCTACGGTACTGTGCCGAAGCACGCATATTGTCACCAAAAGGCAGCTTAGCTGCCGCTTTGGCTGCTTGTTCCATGACCTCCATGGTAATCGTACCACCCGACAGCAGGTTAGCTGCCTCAAAAGCCAGTCTGGCCTTAGTGGGACGTGCGCCTACTGCAATCTTCCACTCGGCTCCCAACCGGGATACTGCCACGGTAAGAATCGGGAAATCGCTGGCTGAATTTCGCAGCGCCTGATAGGCGGCACTGCGATTCGTTTTTGGAATCATGATTTTAGCCAAAATATCTTTAGCGCGGGGCATATCCATAAATTCAGCCAAATGCATACGGCCGCCGTGATATAACTCAACTTCTGCATCCAACACCAATAAGGCAGGAAGCAGATCCGAAAAACCAAACCGAGAAAATACCGATGCCCCAACGGTGGCAACATTACGGAACTGTACCCCAATAATATTGCTTACCGCCTTGGGCACTATCCCGCAGAAATGCTCACATAGCGCCTGATTGGTCTCCGCATCACGCAAAGTAGCCATAGCCCCGATTTCAATATAGTCGGAATAATTATGTATATAATCCAGCCCGAGGTTAGACAAATCTACTCCGGTGTGGATAACTTGAGAACCCAGCCGCAGCCAGGCGCAGCCACCAAGTACGGCATTGCTTTTCTTGGCTGTTAATATGCTATACGCCTCTGCTAGCGTTGCCGGTTGCACTACATGACGTAAAGTGAACATTTTTTCTCCTCCGTTTCCGAACGTTCGGGAAAAATTCGTTAACATAGTTCGAATTATACCATATCCTTGTGATTATGAAAACCCACTTTTTTATCGCAAAATGGATTTGCACATAGTTAACAAACCTTAGTTATGTTAATCATTAGGAGTTGGTCATACATGCAATAGAAATAACAAGAGGCAGGCCGCTTTGGCTAAACAGCAAAGCAGCCTGCCTTTATCTATTGAGTTATACAATCTTAGTTGTCCAGTTTTCCACATTCCATACGTCAGTAACCCAGTCCCAGTAAAAATCAGGTTCATGGGATACAAGCAATATGGTGCCTTTGAACTCCATGAGAGCTCGTTTCAGCTCGGCTTTAGCATCAACGTCCAGGTGGTTTGTCGGTTCGTCTAGCACCAGCCAGTTAATTTCTTTGAGCATAAGTTTGCACAACCGGACTTTGGCACTCTCGCCCCCGCTTAATACCATCATTTGGCTGGTAATATGTTCATTCGTCAGCCCGCACTTCGCTAACGCCGCCCGGACTTCAAAGTTGGTTAGTCCCGGGAATTCATCCCACACTTCCTCCATAGCCGTTTTGCTATTGTGACGGCTGGATTCCTGCTCAAAATAGCCGGGATAGAGGTAGTCCCCCAGGATCACCTGACCCTCAATGGGTGGGATATAACCTAACAATGTTTTTAAAAGGGTAGACTTGCCTAAACCGTTGACTCCCCGAATAGCCACTTTCTGGCCGCGTTCCAGCGTAATATCAACCGGCTTAGTCAGCGGCTCATCATAGCCAAGCACCAGATTTTTGGCTTCAACAATAAAACGGCTGGGAGTCCGGGCCTCGCGGAACTGGAATGTTGGCTTGGGCTTTTCCCGCGGTTTTTCCAGTATCTCCATTTTATCCAGAAGTTTCTGGCGGCTGTTGGCCATCCCCCGGGTTGCCACCCGCGCCTTGTTGCGGGCAATAAAGTCCTCCAGCCGCTCCACTTCCTGCTGCTGGCGTTCATACGCCCGATGTTCCTGGTTCTTTTTAATGGCGTACATTTTCTGAAACTGCTCATAATTGCCAGTATAGCGAGTGAGTACGGCATTTTCCACATGATAAATGACATTGACCACTTCATTCAAAAACGGAATATCGTGAGATACCAAAATAAAACTATTTTCATAGTTTTTCAGATATTTTTTCAGCCACTCAATATGTTCAAAATCAAGGTAGTTCGTAGGCTCGTCCAGAATCAGAATCGTAGGATTTTGCAGAAGCAGTTTAGTAAGCAACACCTTGGTACGCTGCCCGCCACTCAGGTCGGCAACGTCACGGTCAAGGCCGATCTCACCTAACCCCAGGCCATTGGCTACCTCTTCAATTTTGGCATCAATCATATAGAAGCCGCCGGTTTCGAGCATATCCTGCAGTTCGCCGACCTCTTCCATCATCTTTTCCACTTGTTCGGGAGTAGCTTCCGCCATTTTGTCATACAGCCCCAGCATCTCAGCTTCCAGATCAAACATGTTCTGAAAGGCTTCTCTGAGCACATCACGGATGGTTTTTCCTTTGGTTAAAACCGAATGCTGATCAAGATACCCGACGGTTACCCGGTTGGACCATTCCACTTTGCCTTCATCTGGCATGAGCTGGCCAGTAATAATATTTAAAAAAGTAGATTTACCTTCACCATTAGCACCAATAAGGCCGACGTGTTCGCCTTTTAACAGCCGAAAAGAAGCTCCAGCCAAAATGGTGCGAGCACCAAAACCATGTGATACATTTTCTACAGTTAAAACACTCATTCTTTTATACTCCTGTGCAATATTTAGCAATACCTAGTACCAGACCACTATATTGTATCCCAAAGCAGTCAACACTGTCAAAACCCAATTTGCCTCACACTAACGGCCCTGACTTGCTGCAAACACTGGATGGGTACACTGAGAGCAAACCTTTATACAACTATCTGCCGATTAACGTACAAAGTTTTTATTTGTATACTGTACAATAAATTATCTACCTATTGCATTTTTTTACAGTTCCACGGTATAATTCAACCATATGATTGAGAGGGGATATAGCTATGTTACAACTGGATACTGGCATCATTATTGCTTTTATTGTCTACTTAGGAGCAATGATGTCCATCGGCATCTACTACTGGCGAAAAGAGCAAAATATGTCTGACTACATATTAGGCGGCCGCAAATTAGGTGCCTGGGTTGCTTCGATGAGCGCAGAAGCTTCTGATATGAGTGGTTGGATGCTCATGGGGCTGCCAGGATACGCCTATGTGGCAGGCTTGGGGGCAGGCTGGATTGCACTGGGCCTGATTCTCGGTACTTGGGCAAACTGGTATTTTATCGCTGCCCGGTTGCGAAAATACACAGAGATTGCTAATAATTCGCTAACCATGCCTGATTATTTGCAAAACAGGTTTCGGGATAACTCCCAGATACTCCGCATCATGTCAGCCGTATTTATTCTTATTTTCTTTTTAATTTATACCTCTTCCGGTTTTGTTGCCGGCGGTAAATTGTTTAATACTGTATTTGGTATTCCTTATACCTGGGCCATGATCTTAGGTGCTTTTGTAGTAGTGTTTTACACCTTTCTCGGCGGCTTCATGGCGGTTTGTTGGACAGATTTTGTCCAGGGGGTTATGATGTTTTTTGCCATCCTGGCTGTGCCGATTACAGCTTCCTTTATGATGGGTGGGCCCGTAGCGACAAGTGCGGCCTTATCCACACTTAATGCTGAAATGTTTAATCCGTTTACTACACCTGAGGGTAAACCATTATCATGGATTGCAATCATATCGCTCTTGGCCTGGGGCCTTGGTTATTTTGGCCAGCCACATATTTTAGTTAGGTTTATGGCCATCCGAGCATCATCAGAACTCAAGCAAGCCACCAATATTGCCATGACCTGGGTCATCCTGTCACTATCCGCCGCTGTTCTCGTCGGTATGGTTGGCCGGGTCTATCTCAAGCAGCCGCTTGAAGGTTCGGCGGTCGAAACTGTGTTTATGGTAATGACGCATGACCTATTTTCCAGTTTCTTTGCCGGTCTCATTCTCTCCGCCGTCTTAGCAGCCATTATGAGTACCGCTTCGTCCCAATTATTAGTTACTGCCTCAGCGGTGTCACAAGACTTCTACAAAGCCTTAATTCGCAAAACCGCGAGTGAAAAAGAGCTTGTGTGGGTGAGTCGCCTAACCGTTGTGGGTGTCTCCATTATCGCCATCCTTATCGGCTTAGACCCCAATAACTTTGTGTTAGACATGGTGGCTTATGCCTGGGCTGGGTTTGGTGCCGCTTTTGGCCCCACACTTATCCTATCACTTTTCTGGAGACGAATGACCCGTAACGGAGCATTAGCGGGCATTATCGTCGGCGGTATAACCGTGCTGGTTTGGAAACAGTTAGCCTTGTTTGGACTCTATGAAATCGTACCAGGTTTCCTCTTTTCTTGCCTGGCCATCTATGTTGTAAGCCTACTTGATGCTCCGCCTGCCAAAGAGATTACCGATGAGTTTGAAACAGTAAATAAGAGCAATATTTAGGTTCTTTGTCAAATGTTGGGGTAAAGCATAAAGTGTAGTGGAGCAGGGGAT
>NZ_JBYKYF010000433.1:0-1984 GCF_057736855.1 Sporomusa sp. | reverse complement strand
ACTGAGCTAGGGGAAATCTATACAGCAAAATGTGTTGTGATTGCTACAGGAACCTATTTGCGCGGTAAAATTATTATTGGTGAAATAAGTTACCCAGGTGGGCCGGCAGGACAACGAGCTGCGCAAAAATTGTCTGAAGCGCTAAAGCGTTTAGATATTACACTTATGCGGTTTAAAACCGGCACACCGGCGCGAGTAGATTCCCGAACCATTGATACCAGTAAAATGACCATTCAACCCGGTGATGATGTACCCCATAATTTTTCTTTTATGAGCGATATCACTACACGGGAGCAAATTCCCTGCTGGCTGACATATACCAATGAACGAACCCATGAGATTATCAGGAACAACTTGCATCGTGCGCCTATGTATACTGGGATGATTGAGGGAACTGGACCGCGTTATTGTCCTTCGATTGAAGATAAAGTAGTCCGTTTTGCTGATAAACTAGCCCATCAAGTATTTGTTGAACCAGAAGGTGCTAATACCACGGAAATGTATATTCAAGGTATGTCAACAAGTCTGCCTGTAGATGTACAGTTGGCTTTTTTACGAACCATTCCTGGCCTAGAGCAAGCTGAAATTATGCGTCCAGGATATGCCATTGAGTATGATTGTATCGATCCGACAGAACTTAAACCAACTTTGGAAACCAAAAAGATCAGAGGATTATTTTCGGCAGGACAAGCCAATGGTACTTCCGGCTATGAAGAAGCAGCTGCTCAAGGGTTGATGGCGGGTATTAATGCTGCGTTACTTGTACAGGGAAAGCCGCCCTTTATTTTGTCACGATCAGAAGCTTATATCGGTGTGCTGATTGATGATCTGGTAACCAAAGGAACAACTGAGCCTTATAGAATGATGACATCGCGAGCAGAATATCGTTTGATTTTGCGGCAAGACAATGCGGACCTCCGTTTGACAGAAAAAGGCTGGGCTCTCGGTCTTGTGACCAAGGAACGGTATGAGAGCTTTATAGCTAAAAAAGAAGCTATTCAGGCTACATTAGACCTATTAAAAAGCAGGCAAATTACTCCTATTCCGGAGACTCAGGCGAAAATGGCGGCACTTGGTACCGCAGAACTTAGGACAGGGATTACCTTATATGATTTACTAAGGCGTACAGAAGTGACTTATGAAGCCATGAAGCAGTATTTTGACTTACCGGACATACCGCCTTTGGTACGGGAACAAGTTGAAATTGCTGCAAAGTATGAGGGATATATTCAAAAACAAATAGAGCAGGTAGAGCGCTCAGCCAAGCTGGAAGCTAAACAACTACCAGAGGATATCGATTATAGTCAGATTAGTGGTTTGTCTCTTGAGGCCCGTCAAAAGCTTAATAAAATTCGGCCCTTGTCGATTGGTCAGGCAGCTCGTATTTCAGGTGTTTCGCCGGCAGATATCTCCATTTTAATGGTGTATTTGGAGCAGCGGCGAGGTCGTCAGATATAGGAAGGAGACGATTATGGTTAAGTTTAGGGAAATAATGGCTAAAGCTGCTGCTGATTATGGAATGCAATTGACAATTGAGCAAATAGCAGCCATGGATACCTACTATCAGCTTTTGTTAGAATGGAATGAAAAAATGAATCTTACAGCCATTACCGATCCTTATGAAGTGGCTGTTAAACATATGGTTGATTCATTATCCTGCTACCGGGCGGATATCTTTTTTTCTGGTACCAGGGTGGTTGATGTTGGTACAGGTGCTGGATTCCCTGGTGTTCCCCTTAAAATATATAATCCAGATATGCAGCTAACATTAATGGATTCGCTGAATAAGCGACTCAACTTTTTGCGGGAACTTGCCAATACCTTAGGGTTGGAAAAAGTTGAATTTGTTCATGCCCGGGCAGAAGAAGCCGGAAAAAATAAGCAACATCGTGAACAATATGATATTGCTGTTTCGCGGGCGGTTGCAAGACTGAATGTGTTGTGTGAATTATGCTTACCAATGGTTAAGGTCGGTTGTTGGTTT
>NZ_JBYKYF010000432.1:0-1985 GCF_057736855.1 Sporomusa sp. | reverse complement strand
GTTGTTTGAACAAAATCCTGAAATAGTTTCTTCCATATTTATAATCCTTTTATTGTCGAATATCTTATTTTTAGTATTAGGTTTATTTGGCGCTAAATATTTCGCCAAAGTTGTTTCATGGCCAAAACCTATTTTGGTTAGCATGATTTTGTGCTTGGCAATAGTTGGTACTTTCAGTGTAAGGAATTCACTTTTTGATGTTTGGGTTTTGGTAATATTTGGTTTGATTGGATATATAATGAATAAGTTGGGTATACCAACAGCTCCTTTAATACTTGGGTTCATTCTAGGTGGAATGGTCGAGCAATATTTACGACAATCACTCGTTCTTTCTTTCGGGAATATATTTTCATTCTTTTCCAGGCCAATTTCTGCTATATCAATTGGACTAACCATATTAACGATACTGATCCCTTAAATTACAAAAGTTATTAAATTACCGCGAAAACAGAAATAAACATTTTTAGGTATGCTTTTTTAGAGGTATTTATCGATGAGTAGTAAGGTAAGATTGGCATTTGTAGGATTAGGATGGTGGTCAAACAAATTGGCAGATGCGGCGGCACAATGTGACAATATAGAAATTGCCGCTTGTTATTCCAGGTCGTTGGAGAAAAGGGATTTATTTAGGAAGCAATACGGGGGCGTTGGGAAGGAAACGTATGAAGAATTGCTGGAAGATAAGTCAATAGATGGTATCGTATTGACGACACCAAATTCTTTACATATTACTCAGACGGTGGATGCTGCAAATTACGGGAAACATGTATATGTCGAAAAGCCCATGGCGATTACCGTTGAAGAATGTAAAAAAATGATTGATGCCTCAAAGAGTAATAATGTTATTTTGATGATAGGTCAAAATTCTCGCCGTATGGCTCGGTTCAGAAAAGCCAAGCAAATGATTGAACAAGGATTACTCGGAAAAATTGTTTTGGTGGAAGCCAACTCGTCTGGTGATCTAGGTATGAAGCTGACTCCAGATAATTGGAGAGGTCATAAAAAAGAAAGCCCAGCTGGGCCATTAATGAGTTATACTGTTCATCAAGCAGACAATCTGAATTATTTGATAGGACCGATAACTAAGATAACAGCTTTTAAAAGCAAACTATGTGGACCCGCTGAAACTGATGATGTCTTTACTTCGATAGCGCAATTTGAAAATGGGGCTTTGGGTTATATTGGGGGGAGTTTTATAACTCCAGATCGAAAATTGTTGCAAATACATGGAACAGAGGGCGTTATTTTACTTGATGAAGATGACGGGTCGATTTCATATCAAAAAAAAGGAACAAAGCATATGGTCAAGACTATTATGCCTAATCCTGATCAGCAGCGACTAGATTCGTTAAAAGAGGAAATAAAAGAATTTGCAGACTGTATACAATTAGGCAAAGAACCTGAAGTGACAGGTGCTGTTGGAATGAACGCTATTGCGATTATTGAGGCAATTTATCGATCGGCCGAAAATGGAAATACAACTCAGCTAAGAGACTTATTGTGATTAAGGAATATAAAGATGAAAGCATGGATGTTTTATGACTTCGGAGATATGAGGCTGGAAGAAATTCCGGATCCTGTTGCGAAACCAGGATGGGTGGTATGCAAAGTAAGAAGGGTACAGCCCAGTATAACAGATGCGCAAAGAGCCATAGGTATTAAGACTATGGGTTTTGAGGAAATGTCTGAAGTGTTAAAGACGAAAAGGCCAGTTCAAATGCTTGGTCATGAAATGAGCGCGGAAGTCATAGAGGTTGGAGACGGTGTAACAAAATTCAAGGTCGGCGATGTTGTACTAACATCAGGGCATATTCCTTGTGGAACCTGTGATTGGTGTAAATTAGGAAGAGATTCATGGTGCTCAAAAAAGATAAATATTGGTATCACAATTCCAGGAGCTTTTGCAGAAAAAATAGCCCTACCTGAAACCGGCCTTCTTTTGGCTCCTAAAGGGTTAGATGACGCATCTATAACTTGTTTGCAAC
>NZ_JBYKYF010000431.1:0-1990 GCF_057736855.1 Sporomusa sp. | reverse complement strand
TGCCAAAAGAACTTTACCGCCAGGGACTTGATGTGCGGGTTGTTATCCCCAAATATGCGGACATACCTGAAATCTGGAAAGCCAAGCTGTCAACTAAGGCAGTGCTGCGCGTGCCAGTGTCCTGGCGTATTCAGGACTGCCATGTTGAAGAACTGAACTATGAGAATGTTCCCTTTTATTTCATCGGCAACGACTATTACTTCAACCGTAGCGGTTTCTATGGTCATTACGACGATGCCGAACGATATGCATTTTTTTGCCGAGCTGTATTGGACATGCTGCCACATATACAATTCCAGCCACACATTATTCACTGTCATGACTGGCATACCGGTATGGTGAGCGTATTTTTGACTGCCCACTACCGTAATAATCCATTTTATCAACAAATCCGCACCTTATTTACCATTCATAATCTTAAATACCAGGGAATTTTCCCCAAAGATATTATGCTTAATCTGCTGGATTTAAGTTGGGATTATTTTACAATAAACGGCATTGAATTTTACGATAAAGTCAACTATATGAAAGGCGGACTCATCTTTTCAGACTTAATCAATACAGTCAGCCCTACCTATGCCAACGAAATTCAGCATTCCTATTTTGGGGAAAAATTAGAAGGCGTACTATCCAGCCGGAAACATGATCTATCAGGAATTCTTAATGGTATTGATTATACCACCTATAATCCCGCAACCGATCCCCATTTATTTATCAACTATGATTGGCAGACCAAAGAGCGTAAAACCAAGAACAAACTCGAACTTCAGAAAATGCTGGGGTTGCCTCAAGATGCTAATAAACCGCTCTTAGCCATGAGCTCCCGCCTGGTCGAAGCCAAAGGCATTGATTTAATCCTGCGAGTACTTGATGAAATTCTTGCCAGTGATGTGCAAATGATTATTTTGGGACAAGGTGCAGAACACTATCATCATCTGCTGTGGCATGCGGCTTGGCTGCACAATGACCAGTTAGCTGTCATCATTCCCTATAACGAGGACATGGCTCGTAAATTATTTGCCGCCGCAGACTTGTATCTCATGCCATCACGGTACGAACCATGCGGCCTTGGTCAGCTGATTGCCATGCGCTATGGCGGCTTACCACTTGTTCGCGAGACAGGCGGACTTAAAGACACCGTCTTGTCTTATAACGAATACACCGATGAAGGCAATGGCTTCACCTTCACAAACTATAATGCCCATGACATGCTCTACACCATTAAACGTGCCCTTACCTTCTACCACAATCATAAGGATATTTGGAACAAACTTATCACCCGCGTCATGCGCGCCGACAACAGTTGGCGTACTTCAGCCCAGAAATACCGCCAATTGTACAACAAATTATATTTTGAAGCCCATATTTTTAATGCTGCAGACAGCTCCGAAACTATTTCCGGCTATACCGAACTACCGCTGCCAATTAGCAAAATTCACGACCAATCCACTCACATAAAGGAGGATCCTTATGCTCACTAATAGCAACCAGCCGCTTACCAAGCATCTGCCAATATATAGGAAGAGTCCAATAGCCGTTTCCGTTCCGGAGTTTCGAGATTCATTTATCGCCATCCTGGAAGCCATGCATGGCAAACCCCTTAACGAAACAACAGACCAGGAAAAATTCAAAGCCTTAGCCACTTTGATCCGTGGAATTATCAGCCAAAACCTAATCAGCACCCAACGGCAGCGGAACAAAACGCAGCCTAAACAGGTCTACTACTTTTCCATCGAATTTCTGCTCGGTCGGCTCCTGGAAAACTATCTTGTCAATTTAGGCCTTAGGGAAACATGCGCTGAGGCTTTATCCCAGGTAGGGGTTGATCTTAAAGCACTGTTAGACCAAGAAGAAGACGCCGGACTTGGTAACGGGGGACTCGGGCGGCTGGCGGCCTGCTACTTGGATTCTATGGCCGCCATGGGTCTTGCTGGTCATGGTTTCGGTCTGCGCTACCGCTACGGCTTATTTGAACAGAAAATTATTGGTG
>NZ_JBYKYF010000430.1:0-1992 GCF_057736855.1 Sporomusa sp. | reverse complement strand
ATTCAAAACTGTTTGGTCAGATTGATCGGTAAGATGTTATCTTTTTCTGAAATTAAAAATCCACTGAAATTGCTCTCAGTGGATTTTTAATTTAATAGTCGCCTAGTTCCAGCTCTTTGACTTTTAGGACTTCTTCGCGCAGTGTCAACCATATATTCTGGAATAATTCGTTGTAATGAAGGGTGGTTCGGATTGAGGCAATGTCGCGCGGGCGGGGTAAATCAACGTCTACGATTGATTTTACTGTGCCAGGATGTGCCGTCATAATCAGGATACGGTCGCTAAGACATAAAGCTTCGTCAATGCTATGCGTGATGAATACTGTAGTTTTTTTACTAAGCTCCCAAATTCGCAATAGTTCTTGTTGGAGGATGATCCGATTCTGTTCATCAAGTGCGCCAAACGGTTCATCCATTAATAATATCTCCGGATCGTTGGCAAAAGCACGGGCTACACTAACCCGTTGCTTCATACCGCCGGAGAGTTGATGTGGATAGGTTTTGGCAAACTTGCTTAGGCCAATCATTCGGATATATCTATCAGCAATTTCATATCTTTCTTTTTTGGGTATACCGCGTAATCTGAGGCCGTATGCCACATTATCAATTACCGTCATCCATGGAAAAATTGATTGTTCTTGAAACACCATGGAATTTATCGGACGATCGCCTGATTTGATCTTAATATCTACTGTGCCGACAGTTGCCGTGTCTAGTCCGGCGAGGATGCGGAGTAACGTGGTTTTACCACAGCCGCTAGGCCCGACAATGGAAAAAAACTCACCATCTCCGATAGTAATATTAATGTTAGTAAGAGCGGTAATCTGACCACGACTGGTTGCAAATGTTTTTCCCATATTGGTTAAGACAATGCTGTTACTGTCGTAAGGCATAACCGCACCTCCTTTGGATTCCCGTTAGTTGACCTGCTTCCAAGGGAGCACCAGACGCTCCAGCCAGTCAAGAACAAGGGAAAAAATATATCCGAGAACGGATAATGTAATCAATGCTGAAAACATTTGTTCAATATCAAACATATCATAAGCTCGCCAAATCATCCAACCGACTCCGGCTTTGGCGGCTGACATTTCGGCGGCCACAATCAGAATCAGGGCCATGCCCATACCTAGCTTAAGTCCGGCAAATATCATTGGTAGTGCTCCTGGCAAGGCAACCGTTAAATAAAAATCTTTACGACTGGCGCCGAAGTTTTTGGCGACTTCCAGATAGATTTTATCAATATTTAATACACCGGCCATTGTATTAATAACCACCAGATAAAATACGCCAATGGCAATGGTAAATATCTTAGAGGTTTCCCCTAAGCCGAAGATGAGAAGAATGAGCGGCATAATCGCCAGCTTGGGAATTGGATAGGTAGCGGCGATCATCGGTTCGACTGCCGAACGAAACAAGGGGGAAAGTCCCATACTCATACCAAGCAGGATGCCGGGCACAGCCCCTGCCAAAAAGCCCCAAATGACCCGCAATATGCTCACCCATGTGTTATAAAGTAAATCACCTGAAAGTAATAGCGGGAAGAAAGCTTGAATGATGAGCGAAGGACTTGACAGTAGACGAGTATCAACAAATCCTGCGCGGGTAGCAACTTCCCAAAATAGGAGCAGCGTCAGCGGCGACAGCACGGAAATAGTAGTTTTCATTATTATCACTCCCGGTGTACGCCATAGCCTACTGATACTTTCCTAATATTTTTACCGCAAAGTCGACATATTGATTATCGACAGCGGTTTCCAATTGTACATCTGATTTTAGTAAATTTCTTTCTTTGTACCAAGCAAGATCAGCGGCAATACCTTTCATCCGAACATAGCCGTCAGGGTTAAGTCCAGTGGGGAACATTTTCTCATATAATGCCGGATCTTTGATTACTGAATACTTACATAAGATATCAATAATCTCAGCTTTATTTATGTTTTTGAAAAAAGCATCATTGTAGTCACGGAGTGATTTAACATAGGCTGTCATAAAG
>NZ_JBYKYF010000429.1:0-1993 GCF_057736855.1 Sporomusa sp. | reverse complement strand
ACCAGAGGAGCGCATGTATCTGATGTTTGTACATTTGCATAATCATACTGAATATAGTCTGTTGGACGGAGCCGGACGTATTGAAGATTTGGTGCGTCGGGCTAAGGAACTTGGGATGCCGGCGGTTGCTATAACCGATCATGGTACTATGTACGGTACTATTGATTTTTATAAACAGGCTCAAAAATACGGGATCAAGCCGATTATTGGCTGTGAAGTATATGTTGCGCCCCGTTCGCGATTTGACAAAGCTGCTGTAGAAGGAGAAGCATATTATCACCTTATTCTGCTAGCTGCCAATGAACAGGGATATCGCAATCTGATTGAACTGGTATCGCGCGGCTATAGCGAAGGTTTTTATTACAAACCCAGGATTGACCGGGATTTATTGCGCAGTTATCATGAGGGGTTAATTGCCCTTAGTGCTTGTATTGCCGGGGAAATTCCGGCGGCCATTTTGCGGGGAGATCTGGCTGGTGCAGAGGCCTTGGCCAATGAATATACTGAAATTTTTGGCCGGGACAACTTCTATATCGAGTTACAAGATCATGGCATGTCTGAAGAAAAAGAAGCTAATCAACACCTAGTCAAGTTAGCAAAGAAGCTAGGTCTTGGCCTAGTGGCAACCAATGATGCTCATTACATCAATAGAACCGATGCGGAATGTCATGATGTTTTGCTTTGTATTCAGACGGGTAAAACGGTAGACGATCCGGATCGAATGCGGTTTCCCAGTGATGATTTTTATTTAAAAAGTCCGGAGGAAATGGCTGAACTGTTTGCCGAATATCCGGAAGCGTTAGCAAATACGTTAAAGATTGCTGAGCGTTGCAACGTCACGTTTGACTTTAATAAAATCTATTTACCTGATTTTCCTACACCTAATGGAATCAGTGACGATGAATACCTAGCCCAGTTATGCCGTGAGGCCATTCCCCGGCGGTATCCGCAACCAACGCCGGAAGTGGAAGAGAGGCTTGCTTATGAACTAGGCGTTATAAAAAGAATGGGCTATTCCAGCTACTTTCTTATTGTCTGGGACTTTGTCAACTATTCCCGCAGCCAATCGATTCCTGTAGGGCCAGGGAGGGGATCGGCGGCTGGTAGTATTGTTGCTTATTTATTGGGTATTACCAATATTGATCCACTAAAATACGGCCTGCTGTTTGAACGGTTTTTAAATCCAGAACGGGTGTCTATGCCTGATATTGATATTGATTTTTGTTATGAACGCCGCAGTAAAGTGATTGAATATGTCGTATCCCGTTATGGCAGTGACCGGGTGGCGCAAATTATCACTTTTGGTACCATGGCAGCACGAGCCGCCATTCGCGATGTAGGGCGGGCGTTGAATCTGCCGTATGGCGATGTTGACCGGATTGCGAAATTAGTGCCTGCCGAACTGGGAATCACACTGAAAAAGGCGTTGGCTGCCAATAAAGAGTTAAAAGACCTCTATGATACTGACGAAACGGTTAAAAAACTGGTAGATCTGGCCATGGCGGTGGAAGGCTTGCCGCGGCATGCCTCAACTCATGCTGCCGGGCTGGTTATTGCCAAAGAACCGTTGACCCATTTTGTCCCGCTGCAGCTCTCCAGCGAAGGTTTTGTTACTACTCAGTTTGACAAAGATCGGATTGAAGAAATCGGCTTACTAAAGATGGATCTACTGGGACTGAGGACACTAACCGTGATCGGTGACACCATTGCCTTAATCAAAGAGAACCGGGGGATAGAAATTGATATAGAAAACATTCCGTTAGATGATGCTAAGACCTGTGCTATGCTGGCTGCCGGTGATACATCTGGCGTGTTTCAGATGGAATCAAGTGGCATGACCAATCTGGTGAAAGATCTTAAACCCGAAAAATTTGATGATCTTATTCCCCTAGTGGCTCTCTATCGGCCTGGACCTCTGGGAAGTGGCATGGTATCTGATTTTATTGATGGTCGACATGGCAAGAAGGCCGTTACCTATCTGCATCCGCTTTTA
>NZ_JBYKYF010000057.1:10264-12890 GCF_057736855.1 Sporomusa sp. | reverse complement strand
TTACGGTTTGTATAGGTATTATTGCCAGCTTCCCTGTAATGCATCCGACGAAATTGAGCTTATTGCTGCGGATGCTGCATTATATTCAGCAAAAGGTTCTGATAGAATTTGTAGTTGTTTATACAGTGACCATCGCTTATAACCACAACTGCTGCAAAAAAAAGCCTACGAATGATAAGTATGTACTGGTGGTGTGTCAAAAATGACTCGTGAAGTGATAGGCGATTATAAGGCATATTCGTTAGCTGGCACAGACCAGGAGGTACGCTTTATTACTAATGTGTTAAATTTAAGTCCTGGTCAATCCATTTTGGATTTATACTGTGGTTATGGACGCCATGCGATAGAACTAGCCAAACAAGGCTATGTTGTAACCGGGGTAGATGCTACCAAAGATTTTTTGGACATTGCTGCACAAAAAGCCAAAGAAGCTAATGTAAATATGACCTTCGTGCAGAAAGACATGCGTGAACTGGACTATAATTGCCAGTTTTCAGCGGTAATTAACATGTTTGCTGCTTTCGGTTATTTTAGTGATGATGAGAATGCGAATATCATTAAATTAGTTTCTAAAGCACTGCAGCCAGCAGGTTTATTTTTGATTGATTTATTGAATAAGGAATGGATGCTTCGCAACAGTTTGAATCGCTATTGGAAGCACCCAAGCGGCGAGTATGTATTATCCTACAAGGTCGAGCTAGAAAAAGGTATTGCTACCATGAAACGGCAGCTGATTAATCAAGTTACTGGTGTTAAAACTCAGTATGAATTTGTTTTAAGAGCTTATTCGTTAGCTGAAATGGCTGATATATTTAGTCAAAGCGGCCTATCTATTATCGCTACGTATGGAGGGTTTGACGGACGCGCCTACAGTTCTGAAACGCCGCGAATGATAATTTTGGCTAAAAAGAATAGTTAGTTGATAAAACAGAGACATAGTAGTCTCTGTTTTTTACTGTTTTACTCTTAATCACAGACTCGCTATTCTCTCATAACATAATAGAGAAGGGAATTATGCGAGGTGGGCACAATGCTTGTCACAATTAATAATCGCCCACGAAGTTTCCGTCCTTCCACGGTTGGGGTTGCTTTAAGTGGCGGCGGGCTAAGGGGCATTTCACATATCGGTGTGCTTAAAGCTTTAGATGATCATAACATTCCAATTCATTATATTTCTGGAACTAGCGCAGGGGCTATTGTTGCCAGTATGTATGCTTGTGGATACTCACCGCAGCAAATGCAATCCATTATAAAAAATATCGATCTTTCAGATTTGATCGATTTAAAAATCACTACTTCTGATTTGCTCAAGCACGGCATCAAATGGCTGGTTCATGGAAAATTCCGCTTTTGGTCAGTATTACCTACAGGTTTAATTAAAGGAGAGAAAATAGAAAAATTTTTCACCAACTTATGGCAGCAGAAAACGGTCCGTGATACTAAGATACCACTGGCAATAACTGCTGTTGATATACATTCTGCCGATACCGTCTTTTTTACATCTCCTTTGCCCCAGAATCGAGCGATTCTTAATGCTAGATATTATCATAATACGTTACTAAGCGAAGCTGTCAGAGCCAGTATTTCCATACCTGGAGTTTTTTTTCCTAAAAAGTATCGTGGAATGACACTCGTGGATGGAGCTGTAAAAAACAACTTGCCTACAGATATTTTAAATCATATGGGTGCAAATAAAATTATTGCTGTTGACCTAGGTTATGCTGGTCAGCCCAATTATGAGATTAACTCAGTTGGTGAAATTCTAATGCAATGTATTGAAATCATGGGAAGAGAAGTTACACTAATGAAGTCAGAGCAATATGCTGATGTGATTATTAGACCTCAGACTCATGATTTAAATCATAAGGATTTTAAACAATCGCAGGAATATATTAAGCGTGGTTACCATGCAACTCTTGAAAAAATTAAAGAAATTAAAGAGATGCTTTCAAGTTGATTACAGTTTCTTGTTTATTTTCCTCTGCATATCATACATTGAAATACACTAAATAGGAAATAGACATCCAAAAGTCTGAATAGGGAGGCAGGGGGAATGAATAGAAGGAATATACCATTATTATTTCGTGAGCTTTTCAAATCCTATGATTTTGAAAATAATATAGTAGGGGTTGGCCAGGGGCATAAGTATGTACGTGGTGAAAACACTGGAAAAGATGCGATCACAATCCTTGTTAAAAAAAAATATCCTAAATCAGACTTAAAACGAAGTGCTTTATTACCTAAAATAATGGATGGTATAGCTACAGATATCATCGAAGTAGGAGAGATTCGGTTTTTTAATCGGCGGCGACTAGAGTATTGCCGTCCAGCGCAGCCTGGTATGAGTCTTGGCCATTACAAAATTTCGGCAGGCACTTTTGGTGCTGTAGTTAAAGATAAAATCACCGGTGAGCTTCTAATATTATCTAATAATCATGTGTTGGCCAATATTACTGATGGAACTGACAAACGTGCCAGCATTGGTGATCCAATTATTCAGCCTGGGACATATGACGGCGGCAAAGTTGGAGATTGCACGATTGGCTATTTGCGCCATTTTATACCCATATATCGTGAAAAATCATTTTCACAATGTAAAATTGCCCGAGCTTTTGAAGTTATACTT
>NZ_JBYKYF010000057.1:0-10254 GCF_057736855.1 Sporomusa sp. | reverse complement strand
GCCTTCGGTTAGTACGTCCTACCTATCAAGTTCAGTTAATGCGCAACAACGAAAAATTAAATGTAGTTGATTGTGCGTTAGCAACTCCGATTAATCCAGATGTCATAAATCCAGAAATATTAGAATTTGGTTCTATAGCCGGGATTAAGCAGCCTGCCTTAGGCATGATTATAAAAAAAAGTGGGCGTACTACGGGTGTAACGTATAGTCAAATCATCGCTAATGACGTAACTCTTAAAGTGGCGATGAATAACCAAGAGTATGGTGTATTTACTGATCAAGTCTTAGCTGGACCGATGAGTATGCCTGGTGATAGCGGCGCATTAATCCTGACGGAAGACAATTATGCAGTAGGCTTATTATTTGCAGGTTCAGAACAAGCCACTATGTTCAATAAAATTGAAAATGTACTAGAAGTACTTAATGTAGAATTCTAGCAAAAAACCAGGATAAAGTTCCTGGTTTTTTGCTACCGCTATATTTACATATTTTACATATATGGATATTCATTGTTATACGATCTAGGATGGTAATCGTAAGGATTAAAATCATTTATCTGGTTTCGTTTCTTTGATTTTAATTTAATTATTTTTTTCGGCTGGAGTCTTTGGTTTTGCTCTGCGGGATTATACCAGCCTTTTTGTTGCATGACTTTAAATAAAGTGTAAGCGTTTTCATGTTCATCATGCTGGAATTCTTCCATCGTATTGTGAATCGTGATATTCGTTGATTCCATTATTGCATGCTCGTATAAATGGGAGAGGTGTTTCTCAGTATTAATCAGGTCCATCATCATATCATACTCTGTAAGCTTATTACGACGGCTATTAAGAGCATTGCTATGACGTCGCTTACTTCCCATAAAATCACCCCGTTACAAAATAAAAATTTAAACTACTGATATTGCTGTGTTGATCCCAGCAATTGTTTTAATCTATCGATATGATGGCTCTTATTCATGGACATGTTAAACAATAGATTTTTCAATTCATTATCCTGGCAATGATCTGCATAGATATTATATTTAGAATATGCCAGTTTTTCCATTTGCAGGGCATCTTCCAAGTACATTTTTTCTTTTTGTGTCATTTTCTGAGCATAGTTATTACCGTAATACGCCAATTTGCTCACCTCCGGTTTTGGTTTATTAGTTTCACTTTAGTTTTTTCCTAATGAGCGTTAGTTATGCAGGATATAAAACCAAAACCATGGGAATATATTCCTTCGTCAGAAAGCTAGCAGATACCTAGAGGCATACATTACCCAAACAAATGTTCTCTAGGCTATTTATTGGATTACTCTCTAATTTGGAGTACGGCAAATTGGAAAATGCGTTACTGCTAAACGAAAATATCAGTTGCGATTATATCGCAACTAAATCGCAAGAATTGCGATTATATATTTTTCGTAGGATAGCAAAACTTTATTGCGATACTTTTGCGGAATAGGCACTACTGATTGGCCTTTCTACTGAGTGGGTATGTATTTTTTGTTGCAAGTCTCGAGAAGGGGAGTAAGAAGGATGGAGGTGCAATTGGCTCAAAACATTTTGTTTAATGGATTATTCTTAAATAAATTGCCCTGTTCTATATATCTACGCACCATTTTTTCAGACTTATGGCGTGTTTGCTGCATGATTAAACGCTCATCAATATCATATTGGGCTGCACTGGTAGCGAATCCTCGGCGGAGACTGTGCCCAGCAAAATGTTCGGGGTTTAGACCAGCAAGCTCAGCATATTTTTTTACAATAATGGCTACAGACTGATTAGTTAATCTTCGATTACGGATTTGTTTATGTTTAGTTACAGGGCGGAAGAGGGGACCTGAATGTAAATGAGCTGCATGGATCCATGATTTTAAGGCAGTAACTGCACAAATTTCTTGGTTTGAGGTATAAGGGATGGCAACCTGCTCACCTTGACCAAGCTGGTCGCCTTTGGAGTGGGCCACTAGAATAACTACACCTTCGGGCGTAAAAGTTAAATCTTCAATATCTATTTGTACTAGCTCAGACCGCCGAAAGGCACCCATAAACCCAACTAGTATTAACGCTTTATCACGAATTCCCGCAATATCTGTATCATCAATATAAGATATTATGTTTCGTAAATCGTCAATTAAAATTGGTGTTTTGCCTCGTTGCAGAGTACCTTTTTCGCGTTTAATGGCATCAAGAGCATTCCGAACAAGGCCACCACGACATGGATTATTATCAACATAACCAGCGGCTTTATGGTTTTCCGAAATAGCGCTTAAGCGGCGAGCTACTGTGTTAGCTTTAGCATGATCAGCTAGGTCGTTAATATAATTGACAATCGTTTCAGGTTCGGCAGGTAAAGCCTGCAAATTGCGATGCGTACACCAATCATAAAAATCCATCCAGTCAGCTTCATAAGCGCGTAATGTATTATCGGCTTTAGACTGCTGTAAACGTTTTTTGCTTTTTAATGAAAGCTTTTTGTTGGTTTGAATAAAATTATTTTTACGCAGAACAAAACCGTGATGATTGCTATTCATAATTGACCTCCTGAAAAACAAAAAAATGCTTTAACTAGTGATAACTATAAATTATCACTAGTTAGAAAAAGTATAATTTTAAGAGATTTATATAGTTAAACTATTGAATATTTCTTGTTATTTTATTATAGGCTTTTAACTCGTTAATTTGCAATTAGCAAGTCAGATGTTTTGATAAGTTTAATTTTTATATTAACTTTATACTAACGTAATATTTAGACTACCATATTCTAATCCGAATGACTATAGGTTAGATTCAAAAATTGTGTTAATTACATTCTTTCTTTGCGATTATGCTTTTTTGCTATTACCGGACTTGTTTGCTACTATTAGCTATTTACTAGTTACTTACCTGCATTCTTAGATTTAAACACAAACTACTGGCTTGTTGTTAAGCAAAATACGTTGGATAACAACAGTTAATAACTTAACCAGATATCTGGTTATCCGATTCTGTCATTCTGTTAATGGTAAATTAAGTATTATTTAATTTACATAATAAATATTATCGGACATAACAAGGCAATAAATTGATAATAAATTAATGAAATAAAAAAACGGGTCACTATTGTGCTTTCGTGACCCTTATATCATTAACTGCAAATGTGCTGTTTATTTTTATGGGAATTTTTAGAGTTTGCCCTGGATATATTTGCACGTCGTTATTAAGACCGTTGACTTTCTTTATATCTGTTATAACATTACGTATATCATCTTTAGGTGTACTGTAATTTGCGGCAATGCTCCAGACCGAATCACCTGGTTTAACTACTACCAACTGATAAGTTATTGCTTCTGAATTAGCTGTTGCTGCAAAATAATGATTCCAAATAAAAAATACCAACAGCATACTAACAAAAATAGTGAGCAAATGAAAATGTTTCATAAACATCATTCCTAGAACATATGTTTGGTCTAATTATAGCACGTACATATGTTCTGGTCAATATCAGTCCATAAAAAAACGAACGAATGTTTGCATTTTAGTATTATGATGCTATAATAGTAGTAATATAATTAATTATTGTTGGTGGTGTTCCGATGACTATAAATAAAGAAAGCTTACTCAATACCCGACAAAAACAAATATTAAAATATATTAAAGAAACGATTCGTAGTAAAGGCTATCCACCTTCCGTACGTGAAATTGGTGAAGCTGTTGGGTTAAGTTCTAGCTCAACAGTACATAGTTATTTGTCTAAACTTGAAGCTTTAGGTTTTATTCGCAGAGACCCAACTAAACCACGAGCCATAGACGTGTTAGACGAGGCTCCTTGGCGTCAAAAACAAATTACACCGGTACCGTTGGTGGGGCGAGTGACAGCCGGTAAACCTATTTTAGCTGTAGAAAATATTGAGGAAACATACCCTCTTCCCACCGAACTGGTCGGCAATGATGATGTTTTTATGCTTACGGTCCAAGGGGACAGTATGATTGATGCTGGAATTTTGGACGGTGATTATATTCTAGTGCGTGGCCAAAATACTGCGCGTAACGGTGACATTGTAGTAGCCCTGATTGATGAAGAAGAAGCAACCGTAAAACGTTTTTTTAAAGAAAAGGATTATATTCGTTTACAACCGGAGAACCCTACTATGGAACCTATTTTTTCGCGTCAGGTCACGATATTGGGTAAAGTCATCGGAGTCTTCCGTCGTCTTCAGTAGTACACAATTTACATAAGTTACATATTTTAGTCTACATAGCCACATATAGAAAGTTGAAAAGCAGCTTCTACATAGTAAGTAGTAAGCTGCTTTTCATACTTTGGAAAATTATAAAATGAAGATATTTAAGTTCTATTTTACTTCTTTGGCTGCTGTGGTGGAACTTTACTGCCAACACGTATTATTTTATCGACTGGTTTAAATTCATCTGTTGCTAAAAATTCTTGACTGACAATTACACCATCTATTTTTTTGATTCGATAAGTTGATATTATGAATCCCTTCTGTCCTTCTACCTCTACTATTTCTTTTCCTAATTCCAGATTCGGATCTTGTTTAATAAAAGTGCGAGGTTCCAAAACCTTTTTGTTCTTGGCAATTATAGATATTTCAGGAGGGTTTTTTTTACGTTTCCCAAGGATATTCACTATTAGCTGATTGCCTTGAATTTCAGAGGTAATATAAATATTTTCTGAAAGTGTGTTCTTAAATTTGAAATCGATTTGATTATCTGCCACAGTAGCGTCCAGTCCTAAAGGCACGTAAGCAGGTGGCCGAAAATGCGGAGTTCGCTCTTCAATCCCCAAATCCGCTAACAGTACAGCATTGTAGAGAGTACTGCTAACTTGGCATACACCGCCTCCCCAATCGGGAACTAAGACACCGTCAATATATACAGGAGCTTCTTTATAGCCAAATTTAGATAAACGTAACCCTACAATTTTATTAAAAGAAAATACTTCACCTGGTCTTAGCAAGCTACCATTAATGCTTTTGGCAGCCAATACAACATTTTGCGTGCGATTTTGATCAGTCGGATCAAACTGGGTAGTGTAGGAAGCAATTATACCATCAATGTGTGAGAGATCGTTCGTGACAATTGGCGGTACGAGTTCTTCTACGGTTATAGGCAGCGAAAAGCTAAGTTTGTTATTTAGAGCAGCAGTAACTTCAGCTACAGTCTTAGCTACATTCACTTTACGACCAAGGATTTCTGGAATTATTTCAAAATGAGTATTATCGATTACTTTTATAGTAGCATTTTGTGGTTGTCGGTCAATATTCTTAGCAATGGCTGCAATAAAATCATATATTTTGTCTTTATTGTAATGGACGGTCAGGGCTATAGTATGTCCCCGGTTTATTGTCAGATATCTTTCTTTTAGCTGATTAATTATGTTGCCTGTTCGGCCTACCTCATATGCCTGTTGTGCCAGCTTATCTGCTTGAATACTAAGTTCAATATTTTGGGCAGAGATGCTCCACTGCTGTTCGTTATAAGTAAGTGTAATAAATGGGACGTTTTGCGTACGTTCATTAAAAACGCTAGCAATCTTTTCTTGTGCTTCAGTTACTGATAATCCACCTACATGAATATCTCCTACAGTTACTCCTTGATAAATATTATTAGTTATTATAAATGCGGTATTAGCTGCAATCAAGCCGACTGAGCTAAATAGTATAATGATAATAAAAAATAGAATTACCTTTTTGTTTCGAGTTGTTACAGTCTGCACTGTGTACACTTAATCCTTTCATTGCGTTAAGTGTTATTTTTTTATTTATAAAGTTAAGCAAGGATGGCATTTAGCTATACTTTTTTGATTAAAGTTAGCCCCCGCCAGATAAGAAGCGGGGGACTCTATTACCATTTAACGCATTAATTACAATAATTATTGGATATTCATAGATAACTCAACGAATTTACCAGCAAGTTTGGCTTTCTGTAAAACTTCTTCAGTAATTTCGCCACCCTGTTCAACAATTACTACGCCATTATCGGTTTCGATACGGCGAGAGGCTCTTTTTCCAAGTAAAAATTTACGATGTTTATCATCGAATTTTCTGGCTAAATCATCAACTGGTTCTTGTTCTTGCGGTTGAGAGCCTTTAGTAGATGGTGTTGCAGGCACTTCGGGATTATTCACCGGAGTGTCGATATTTTTATCTTCAATAGGAGTAACCTTTGTAACTTCAACAACCTCGGAAATAATAAGCACTTCTTTGCCATAAGTAACAATATTTTCTGCTGCAATTTCTACGACTTCACCATTGTTTTTTTCAAGTTCACAACGGTTGATTTTGCCAGTGTTATCAATGGTAAAATCATTAATTTTACCCTCAAATTTTCCGCCTTTAGTAAGTACTTTGGTGCCAATAATCTTAACATCCGCTTCAAAAAAACTTTCGAATTCGGGGTGATTAGCAACCGGTAGGATATCTTGGCTGTTATTAATCGTAATAGCGTATTCGCCAAGACCGGCAATAGCATTAAAAGGTACGAGTTTAGCGCCTTGATACCACTTTCCATCATCAATAACTAATGCAGCTACTGTACCATTAGTATTGTTAATGAGAAGCTCTTTAACATGACCAAACTTTTTACCTTCAGTAATGCTAATAATTGGTTGTCCAATAATCTCAACACTTTTTTTCATTTTATAACCCCCAGATCTACTTAAAAAATTAGATATTACCTACATTACGCCACTCTCTAAATTCTTCATCGATTTGTGCCAGTATATTTGCTGGAATCTTGTCAAAAGGAGTATTATCTAAACGATGTTGCAATAACATATTTTTAGTTATGCGTAAATAGGCAATAGTACTAATAAACTCTTGTTCCATTAGCTTATCTTGTCGTGTTTGCGAGAGATTCCGTCCATTTACAAAAACTTTGATAGCGTCATCATATGCCCCTTTATTTTTTAATATGTTGCCAATTTCAACAATTAGCAAAGGAGCAGCTTCACTATTAGGGTATAAATGTAACGCTCTGCTAAAAGCATTGTAAGCAGCAGTATAATCACGACGTTCCTTACTTGCGAAAGCAAAATCAAGTAGTTCATCTAATTCTTCTGATTCAAAACGAATAGCTTCTATTTCTGGATCACTGTTAGCCATGTTTACCTGTTCAGCCTCCTGGACAATGGGCAGCATTGATATAGCAGGAAAATTCTTCTGCTCTACATCTTTTTCACTCATTATTATATCGTCAGGTATAGCGTTGGCCGTAAGTATTGTTTTTTCAGGGAGGTCGTTTTTAGATGAAGCTATAGGTTCTGCTACAAAAGATTCTGGTTGTTGGGTGATAAAGTCCGATGTTGGTTCGAACTCAGTGATTGGCTCTTTTCCTGCTTCTTCCGCTATGATAACCGATTCGGTACTAACCTTGTTATCATTACTAACAGGATATTTATGTATGGCTGGTATTTCCGGAATCGGCTGATTCTCTATTAGTCCAACACTGTCATCTGTCTCAGGTAAGCAAGGTTCATCTAATGTAAATTCGGGCTCAGGAGGTATGGGGAAGGCACTATCATGACTAACATTCTCTTCTAGCTCTTCTTGCGGCAATAAATCAGAGGTTATTGATTCATCATCTGGTTTTGTAGGTAGTAAAGACTCAACAGTAGCAGCAGGTTGTTCATGTTCCGATGGCTCTTGAGCGACCTGCTGATCGTTTGTTAACCAAATAGCATCATCTGTTGTCTCTAGCAGGCTAGCTGCGGCTATATGAGCTTCTGCGTCAAAATTCTCCTTTTGCTGCATTACATCTATTACATCTTCTATTGTTGTTGATTCGGGCAATGGGTCATTTGTAAAATTATGAGTTTCTTGCAGCCGTTCATTAGAAACAATGGATTCATTAGGGTTGTCCATTGGCAAGAGCGCTTTGTGCGTGTCCGCTTTATTTAGTAATGTTTCAGTTATTTCTGTCTGAATTACCATATCTGGGGCTACTGTAAGAGAATCAGCAGTCGTTGAATTAGTCTCTATGTTGTACTGGGATGGCCTGTCTCTGTCTACGTATTTGGCAACAATATACGCAAAAAGCACGGCAAAGAAGGCTAAGACAGCCAAGGTAACTGGCAGGTCAGCAAAACTGATAACAATTTTGGGCAGAACCAGGCTAATAAACATGGAACAAACTGCACATAGTAGCAATGGTTGTAACTGTAACCCCAGCCCGAAGATGTTATTAGCCAACTTATATACAATCAAAGTTGCCATAAGAATAGCAACCAAACTGGCAATGATATATTCCACACTAAACCACCAAACAGCAAAATATTAGCTACAAATAGCCATATTTCTGCTGTATTCGACGCTTTTACATTTTTTCCTGTCGCCAAAAATAGCTGGGTATAAGAAATATGTAAGAAATAATGAAGTTACATATCCATAATCGCGCTAGCTGCCCCTAAAATTCCCAGCATGGCATGTTCAAATGTTAAACCGCCCTGTAAATACACAATGTAAGGCGGGCGTAGCGGACCGTCAGCACTTAATTCAATCGATGATCCCTGAATAAACGTGCCACCAGCCATAATTACTTGGTCAGTGTATCCTGGCATAGGTCCGGGAAGCGGGCGCACATGCGCATCTACGGGTGAATATTGCTGTAACCCCTGGCAAAAGGCAACCATTTTTTCAGGAGAACCCAGTTCAATAGCTTGAATAATGTCACTGCGTATTTCATTAGGTTGCGGCAGTGTTTTATATCCCAATAAATCAAACAACACAGCCGCAAAGATTGCTCCTTTGATTGCTTGAGCTACAACGTGGGGTGCTAAGAATAATCCCTGATATAATAAACGGCTATCTGCAAGACTGGCCCCTAGCTCTCCGCCCAATCCAGGTGCTGTTAAACGATAGGCAGCCATGTCAACTAGATCACTTCTTCCTGCAATATAGCCGCCGGAAGGCGCGATTCCGCCGCCAGGATTCTTTATAAGTGATCCAGCCATGATATCAGCACCTACAGCAGTTGGTTCGAGAAGGTCAACAAATTCGCCATAACAGTTATCCACAAAACAGATACAATCAGGTTTATGTTTCTTTATTTCAGCACATATTGCTTTGATTTCAGCAATAGTCAGTGGCTTACGCAGGCTATAACCACGCGAGCGTTGGATTAATGCCATTTTGGTATTTTTTCGAATATGTCCCGCAATAGCGGCAATATCAACCCCGTCTTGGTTCATTGGCAACTCTTGATAGCTAATACCGCATTCCTTTAATGAACCAGGGGTGTGAACCTTGTACCCTATGACTGTTTGCATTGTGTCATAGGGTGCACCAGTAACTGCCAGTAATTCATCTCCTGGACGTAATAACCCAAAGAGTACACAGGCTAAGGCATGTGTGCCTGATACAAATTGAGTACGTACTAAGGCTTTTTCGGCGCCGCATAGTTCAGCCCAAACGGCTTCTAGGCGTTCACGTCCACTATCTCCATAGCCATAACCCGTTGTAGTTCGGAAGAGATACTCAGACACTTGATGATTACGAAAGGCCTTTAACACTTTAGCAGTATTTTGTTCGGCAATTTCATCTACAGCAGCAAACAACGGTTTTGCTGTTTCAAGAGCCTTTAGTTTTAGTTTGATAATGTTATCTGGAAATAGATTCATGTGTTTTCCTCTCCTGGCATGTATTTTTTATAAGTCTGCAATTGCTCTGGCGCTAAAGACACGGAAACAGCAATACCTGCTGCTTCATATGCAACCGAGTGTACTGTTGCAGAATCATATAGTTTGGCTACTAAACCACTATTATCATAAGGTATAAGTAAAGTTGTATCAACGGTGGTTGCTTTTAGATTGTCTTCTATCATCAAAAGCAGTTTATCCAAATTTGTACCATTTTCAGCCGATATGGCAATGGTGTTTGGTTCCCGTAGCATACGCATAATTACATGTTGGTTATCGATTTTATCCATTTTATTGAAAACTGTAATAACTGGCTTAGTTTCAGCTCCTAACTCCCGCAGTACCTGATATACGGCTTGCATATGCTGTTCATACTGGGGGTGACTGGCATCAATAACATGCAACAATAAATCAGCCTGTACTACTTCTTCCAATGTACCGCGAAATGCTGCGATTAACTGATGAGGAAGTTTTTGGATAAAGCCAACCGTGTCTGTCAGCAAAAACTCTTTCCCATTTGGTAATCTGCTTCTTCTGGTGGTTGAATCCAAAGTGGCAAAAAGCTTGTCCTCTGCCAATACTCCGGCAGCAGTAAGCTTATTAAGTAAAGTTGATTTTCCGGCATTGGTAT
>NZ_JBYKYF010000056.1:7762-12921 GCF_057736855.1 Sporomusa sp. | reverse complement strand
GTCGCAACCGCTGTTTTCCTGCAATATTTGGCCCCGGTTTTTATGGCTGTATATGCGGTGTTGTTTGAAAAGGAAAAGCTGGGGTTAAAGCGCAGTAGTGCAGTTGGCTTAGCCACGATGGGCGGACTCATGATAATGCTCAATGCAGGTGTCGCAACCTTTAACATACTAGGGCTGGCAAGCGGGTTAATGTCTGCCGTGATTATGGCGTTTAATACTATATATGGAAGACGGGGAGTACGGCAGTATCATCCGTTGACTGTTGTTACCTATTCATTCGGGTTTGCCGCATTATTTTGGTGGGTAGCATCACCTGACGCATGGACAGTCGGAGTCATTCATACGGGTAACTGGTGGTTATTTATGTATATTGCCATATTTTCCACAGTGGTTCCGTTTTTGTTATATTTTACTGGTATGCGTTTTTTATCGCCGACGAATGTGGGCGTTACTGCTTGCTTAGAACCTGTTATTGCTGCTGGTGTCGCGTATTTGACGCTGGGAGAGGTTATGGGCTGGCTGCAACTTATTGGTGGCTTATTGGTTATTGCCGCTGTTATTTTGCTGCAAACTACCACGGAACAAAAACTGGCAGCAACAGAAGACAAACCACATGATTTTGTATAACTGGAGTGATTTTGATGCATATTGTACTGGTAGAACCGGAAATTCCCGGTAACACCGGCAATATTGCCAGATTGTGCGCAGCCACTGGCTGTGAGCTGCATCTGGTTAAGCCGCTGGGGTTTTCTATTGAAGATAAGTATTTAAAGCGAGCAGGGCTTGATTATTGGCACTTGGTCAAGGTGCATGTCCATGAGAATTTTGATGAAGTAGTAACATTGTATCAAGGCCATAATTTTTATTTTAATACAACGAAAGCCACTAAACGTCATAGTGATATAGTGTATCAGCCCGAAGATATGCTGGTATTTGGCAAGGAAACTGCCGGGCTGCCGCAGGAGTTGCTTGCGGCGCATCCGGAGCATTGTGTCCGCATTCCCATGATTGATGAAGCCAGATCACTTAACCTGTCTAATGCAGTCGCTATTGTTGTCTATGAAGCATTGAGGCAGCAAAATTTTGCCGGGTTGCGATAATATAATAGATAATAAATAATCCTTACAAGATGCGTTAGTAAGTTAAGCAGAACTAATCACACCCCACTTATAATAGTGGGTGTCATCGAAACAATCGCTAGGGCGGTGATCCCATGTATGCACAATTTGGACCTGCAGGCAATCCTGATGCCTTTTATGAAGCAGGATGTAAGGCCTCGGTGGAGATGCCGAAATGGCTGGCAGGTCTTACCCTCAATGCTTATGAGTATCAATGCAGTCGGGGTGTTACTATTAAACAGTCTACTGCCGAACTGTTAGGACAAGAGGCTGCCGGTTATGGAATTAAACTGAGTATTCATGCTCCTTATTATATAAGTCTGGCAACCGAAGACGAAACCACTGCTGGTAATACCCAACGCCATATTTTGCGTTCACTTGAAGCGGCAAAATGGATGGGAGCGGACCGAATTGTCTTTCATATCGGCGGTTCGGGGAAAGGGACTGGACGATCTCAGGCGATGGAACGGGCTAAACGTTTATTTGCCAGTATTTTGGAGCAAGCAGAACAGTTAGGATTGACAGGACCTAACCTCTTACCGGAGACTATGGGCAAACAAAATCAATTAGGCTCACTGGATGAAGTGCTAGAGTTATGTAAAATGGCCGATTGGGTGCGGCCTGCAGTTGATTTTGGGCATTTGCATGCTGTGACTGGCGGCCAGTATACCACCTATCAGGAATTTGCTGAGGTATTTGATCGTATTGGAGAAGTACTGGGGGAGGAAGCGGCGAAAAACTTACATATTCATTTTAGCCCCATCGAGTTTACCAAGGGCGGTGAAAAACGGCACTGGTGTCTTGGCGATCCCTTTGGCCCGCCACATGAGCCACTTTTGGCAGTGATTGCCGACAGAGGATATACTCCGCGTATTATCTGTGAATCTGCCGGTACGCAAGCTAAAGATGCAAAAATTATGCAGGACTTTTACCTGGGATTGTTGAAAACAGATTTTGGGGTATAAAGAGTAAAAATAACGCATAAAATAGATGGTGAACTGGAGGTAGTTTCATGATTGTGCATGATAAAGCCCATGAATTGGGGCGGGCGTTGAGAAATTCTGAGGAATACCAGGCCTTTTTAGCCGCCAAACAAAATCTTGATAATGATGCGGCAAGTAAAACCATGGTACAGGATTTTTTCAAAAAAAAACTGGCAGCCGAATATGATTTAATGGCTGGTAATCCTGAAGATCCCAAGAGGTCTCAAGAACTGCAGAAAATGTACGAATTAATTCTTCTTAATCCTAAAGCCCGAGACTTTATTCACGCCCACATGCGCTTTCAGCAGATTGCTGCTGATATTTACAAAATAATTGGCGATGCGGTCGCCGAAGGAATGGATGTATTTGGCAAAGAATGAAATGTTGACTGATATATCATTAGAGTTTTATGCCGAATTGAAAAAAACTATTCCCGCGGAGCGGCTGCTAACGAATGAACCACTTTCCAAACACACGACATTTCGTATAGGCGGTCCGGCTGATTTTTTTTGCCTGCCTGCTTCGTCTTCAGAGGTAGCTAAGATACTTAAGCTCGCCAAGCGTTATTCTGTGCCTGTTACTGTATTGGGGAATGGTTCTAACGTACTGGTACTGGACCGGGGAATCCGCGGCTTAGTGATAAAGTTTGGTGCAGAGATGGGGTACATCCGGCATAACGGTACGACCGTTTTTGCCGGGGCTGGTGCGCTATTAGCAGACATATCTCAATATGCCGCTAAAGCTAAACTGACAGGTTTTGAGTTTGCAATTGGAATTCCTGGCAGTATTGGTGGTGCTGTATTTATGAATGCCGGTGCCTATGAAGGTGAGATGAGTCAAGTGGTGAAGGCTGTTACTGCGGTTAGTCCTGACGGTGAGCTTAGACGATTTGAGCAAACAGAACTTGAGTTTGGCTATCGTCACAGTGTATTTCAGGAAAACGGCTACCTTATCTGTGAGGTTGAGTTGGCACTGGCTTATGGCGAGGATCGTTCGATTCGGATTCTTCTTGATGAGTATACTAACAGACGGCGGAGTAAACAGCCGCTCGAGATGCCTAGTGCTGGCAGCACCTTTAAACGGCCAAATGGGTATTTTGCCGGGACATTGATTGAGCAGGCCGGACTCAAAGGTATCAGTGTTGGTGGTGCACAAGTTTCGACAAAGCATGCCGGGTTTATTGTTAATGCTGGTGGCGCGACAGCCAAAGATGTGCTTGCCCTTATTAGCAAAGTGCAGGACAGTGTTTATCAACAATTCGGTGTTTCTTTACATCCGGAAGTACGGGTATTAGGAGAAGAATAAGAAGAGTATAGTAAGTCTTTATAACCGGGAGCAAATTGCCCCGGTTTTTGTTATTGGTGCAGGAAACTAGTGTAAATTTGGCGAAGTTAGAAACTATGAATATTATCAAATTTTGAAGTTTTCTGGAATTGAGGTATTGCACCACTATATTTGTTTCCTTAATTCAAAAACTGCAATGAAAAGGAGCCAACATTATGCGTCTAACTTTTTTAGGGGCTGCCGGAATGGTAACCGGTTCTTCGTATCTTTTGGAGGTCGGTCAAAAAAAGTTTTTGATTGACTGTGGCCTGTTTCAGGGATCAAAAGTCATTACGGCGCTAAATAGACGGGAGTTTCTGTATAATCCGGCTGAGATTGACGCTGTTTTTTTGACCCATGCACATATCGATCATAGCGGACTTTTACCCAGATTGTGTAACTCAGGATTTAAGGGACCTATCTACGCTACGAAGGCGACTACTGAGTTATGTAGTATCATGTTACCAGATAGTGCTCATATTCAGCAGTCTGATGCGGAAATAGCCAATAGAAAAGGGCTGCGTGCGGGACGTAAACCTGTAGAACCTTTGTATACGATAGCCGATGCGTATGCCTGTCTCGATCAGTTTTCTCCTGTAGCTTATGATACTAAGCTGATATTGTCAGAAGAGATTACCATTCAATTTAGGGATGCTGGCCATATCTTAGGATCTTCGATGATTGAGGTATGGGTGACTGAAAATGGGCAAACTACCAAAATTTTATTTTCTGGTGACATAGGACAGCCTGATCAGCCTATTATTAAAGATCCGACAATCATCGATTTTGCCGATTATATTATTCTTGAATCTACATACGGTGCTCGGCAGCATGAACCTGGTGACCCGATTGAATTGTTAGCCAAGTACGTTAATGATACGGTGGCCAAAGGCGGTAATCTGGTTATTCCGTCATTTGCCGTGGGACGTACCCAAACTCTGTTGTATCACCTGTATAAGTTATTAAAAGCCGGTTTAATACCCGAGATTCCTATTTTTGTGGACAGTCCGTTGGCTATAGCTGCCAATGATGTGTTTCTGAAAAATTCGCAAGAATATGACAAAGAAGCCTATGACCTGATATTTGGCGATCAGGAGCAGCCGCTACGACTGCCGCAACTGACGTATACCAATACGGCAGAGGAATCCAAAGCGATTAATAGCTTTGATAAACCGGCTATTATTATATCATCCAGCGGAATGGCTGATGCCGGGCGTATTCTGCATCACTTGAAACATAACTTATGGAGACCGGAAAGCACCGTATTATTTGTCGGTTATCAGTCACCAGGCAGTTTGGGACGACGACTATTAGAGGGTGCCAAAAAAGTGAAAATTATGGGTGAGGAGATCAGTGTTAAAGCAGATATTCGTAATCTGCAAGGTTTTTCGGCTCACGCCGATCAGAGTCAGCTTACCGACTGGCTGAAAAACTTTAAAACAAAACCGGCAAATATTTTTATCGTGCATGGTGAAGAAGCCATGTCCGTACCGTTAGGAACCATGATTAATGAAGAATTTGGTATTCCAACCTATATTCCTCGGTATGGTGATTCGGCCCAGATTCATGGACGTACCTGGCATATTGAGCCTTCCACTATTACGATTGTCGAACCTGCCGTACAGTTGCTTAGAGACAAACTGGCTGAACTGGAAAAAGAATACGCCGATTTTCGTCGCAGGCTCGAAAACTTGGTGGCTGCCAATTCTGGCAATCTTCATGGTATCTTACGGCG
>NZ_JBYKYF010000056.1:0-7752 GCF_057736855.1 Sporomusa sp. | reverse complement strand
TACGGCGGCTTGAAAAGATTCGGGCATTTGTTAAAAAGACGTTCAGCGATTTATGGTCATGATTATAATAATTTTTATTTGACATTCGCTGGTTGGTATAATATAGTGAATTGTGCATTAGACTACAAAGGGGTGCAAATATGCATCCTTTTGTTTATTCGGGAGGACAAATATTCTATATGGAACGAAACGATTTACGCAATATTGCAATTATCGCTCATGTTGATCATGGTAAAACAACTTTAGTTGATGCTATGCTTAAACAGAGTGGTGTTTTCCGCGCCAACGAACAGGTTGCCGAACGGGTTATGGATTCAAACGATATAGAACGTGAACGAGGCATTACCATCTTATCGAAAAATACCGCGATTATGTATGACAATATTAAAATCAATATTGTTGACACTCCGGGGCATGCAGATTTTGGTGGCGAGGTAGAGCGGGTTCTTAATATGGTTGACGGCGTATTGCTGTTGGTGGATGCTTTTGAAGGGCCTATGCCTCAGACCAAATATGTACTGAGAAAAGCTTTGGAGCAAAAACTTAAACCGATTGTGGTTATTAATAAAATCGACCGCCCGGATCAACGGGTGGAAGAGGTTATTGATGAAGTATTAGAACTATTTATTGAGCTTGAGGCTGATGATAATCAACTCGATTTCCCGGTTGTCTATGCGACCGCCAAAGAAGGTATTGCCAAAATGGCAATGACTGACTCCAGTGACAATTTAGTGCCATTGTTCGAATGCATTAAGAATCATATACCTGCACCGCATGGCGACATCGATGGGCCACTGCAAGTCATGGTTACTACGTTAGATTATGATGATTATGTAGGCCGGATTGCCATTGGCCGGGTTGTGCGTGGGCGGATTAATTCTGGACAAAATGTTACTATCATAAACGGCGAAACCCAGGAAAAACCCAAAATCGGCAAATTATATATCTATGTAGGATTGAAACGGATTGAAGTTAAAGAGGCGGCTTTGGGTGATATTATTGCCATGATTGGTTTAGAATCAGTCAATATTGGTGACACCGTAGCCGATATTGAACACCCAGAAGCCTTACCCACTATCAAAATTGACGAACCCACTTTAACCATGCGGTTTACGGTTAATACCAGTCCATTCGCCGGAAGAGAAGGCCAGTATGTTACTTCTCGCCATATTAGGGATCGCTTGTTTCGTGAGGCGCAAACCAATGTGAGTTTACGAGTTGCCGAAACTGACAGTCCAGATGCTTTTGAAGTGGCTGGCAGGGGTGAACTGCATCTTTCCATCCTGATCGAAAATATGCGCCGCGAAGGCTATGAATTGCAAATTGGCAAGCCTAAGGTCATTTATAAGCAAATTAATGGTCAACTATGTGAACCCATGGAGTTTCTGACTATCGATGTACCGCAGGAATTCATGGGAACTGTTATGGAATCGCTGGGAACCCGCCGGGCCGAACTTGTTAATATGGTCGAACTGGCCGGTTACTTGCGGATGGAATTTATTGTGCCAGCGCGTGGTCTGATTGGTTTTAGGTCAGAGTTTTTGACCAATACCAAAGGCAATGGCATTATGCATCACGTTTTCCATGGTTATGCACCCTATAAAGGCGATATTCCTGGCCGTACCAGGGGGGCGTTGGTTGCTTTTGAAGATGGCGAAACCACTAGCTATGGTATCAACAGCATTCAAGATCGGGGCATTATGTTTGTGGTTCCGGGGCAAGCCGTATACCAAGGCATGATCATTGGGGAAAATTCCAGGGAAATGGATATGGATGTAAATCCTTGCAAGAAAAAACATGTTACTAACATGCGGGCCAGCGGTTCTGACGATGCTATCCGTTTGGCTCCAGCACGCATATTTACTTTAGAACAGGCGCTTGAATATATAAATGATGATGAACTTGTAGAAGTTACTCCCAAAAACATTCGATTGCGTAAAGCTATACTGGATAGACATGCACGCGGACGCGAGCGGAAAAAAGAAATTCAGCGGTGAGGTTGTTTGCATACAAACTACCCGTTGTAAATAAGGTGCGTAATTTTAACCAGATGCAGTCATGTTGGGTAGAAGTCTACACATAATGCAGGCAGATTTTTAAGAGCTGGATGCTTCACTGTGCAAATAATGATACTTGGGGGAGGTTAACCATGACATTGTTATCGCCTGAAGCTGAAACTGTACTTAGGGTCAGGTATTTGCGCCAAGGCGAAACCCCTGATCTTTTATTTCACCGAGTGGCCCAATATGTTGCTAGTGCAGAAGCTAAGTATGGGCAGGATACGTTAAGTTTAGCACAAACCTATTATGAGCTTATGGCTTCATTAACCTTTCTTCCCAATTCGCCTACACTCATTAATGCCGGTAAGCCTAAAGCGCAGTTAGCTGCTTGCTTTGTATTGCCGATAGAAGACTCATTGGCGGGTATTTTTGATACCCTTAAACACACAGCCCTCATCCATCAGAGCGGCGGCGGCACAGGCTTTTCTTTTTCACGCCTTCGGCCGGAAGGTGATAAAGTGGCCACAACTGGCGGGGTTGCCAGTGGTCCGGTATCTTTTATGCATATTTATGATATGGCTACACAGGTGGTAAAGCAAGGTGCTACCCGTTATGGCGCTAATATGGCGGTATTGCGGGTAGACCATCCTGATATATTTCGCTTTATTACGGCTAAACAGCGGCGTGATGTACTCAATAATTTTAATTTATCAGTAGGCATAACCGACGCTTTTATGGAGGCTGTTCGAAATCAGGCTGATTTTGCGCTAGTTAATCCCCGCAACCAGTCAATCGTGCGGACAGTGCCTGCACGGGAAATATTTGATTTACTAGTACAAATGGCTTGGGAAAACGGTGAGCCTGGATTGTTTTTCTTAGATACTGTTAACCGAGCCAACCCTACACCGGCTTTAGGGCAGTTTGAGTCACCCAATCCCTGTTCAGAGCAGCCACTACTTTCTTATGAATCGTGCGTGTTGGGCTCAATCAACCTTACTAAGATGCTTGAGACAAAGGGGAAAATAGTAAGTCTTGACAAAGATAAACTGGCCTGGACTGTCAGGCAGGCCGTCCGATTTTTGGATAATGTTATTGATATTAATTACTATCCATTACCAGAAGTGGCGCAAGCGACTAGAAGAACTCGTAAAATTGGGTTAGGCATTATGGGATTGGCTGAACTATTTATTTTGCTTGATTTACCTTATGCCAGCCAACAGGCAGTTGAATTGACTAAACATATTATGAAGGTAGTTACAACCGAAGCGCGGGCCATGTCGGCTGAATTGGGACGCGAGCGGGGCAGTTTTCCGGCTTTTGCCGGTAGCATATATCCTCAGCAAGGATATGCTTATATGCGCAATGCTACTGTAACTACCATTGCACCGACAGGAACAATCAGTTTGATTGCCGGTTGCTAAGTGGCATCGAACCGCTTTTTGGCCTGTCTATGACCCGCAGGGTCTTAGATGGCAGGCAAATTACCAGTGTAAATCAGGTGGCTGTTAGTTATCTGGAGAAATTGGGATTACTAACACCGACTGTGTATGAGCACATTATGACTTCAGGAAGTGTTGCGGCTTTAGCATTGCCAGACAATGTGAAACGTGTACTGGCTACCGCCCATGAAATTGAACCAGCCTGGCATGTAGCTCAGTTGGCAGCAGCTCAGGCATATACCGACAATGGTGTTTCAAAAACAGTAAATCTGCCTCATGATGCTACTTGCGAAGACGTGTCGAGGATATTTTTTGCAGCCTATGAACAAGGTTGCAAAGGGGTAACCGTGTATCGGGATCATAGCCGAAATGAGCAAGTACTTACTCATGGCGTTACATGCGAAGAATGTCAGAGCTGATGCCACCTAGCTGCGGGAATTGATTTAGTAGATAAAAGAAAACATTGACAGGTTTTTGAAGCTATTGCCGAGACCTCACCTTTGGCTATAAAGCTACTATTCGATCCAATCGGAAGATATTATATTTTGTTTTACCCGTAGCACAAATTTTCGTCGTAGTCTGGCAGGAATTAGCATAATGCATGTCGAATACTTCCCAAAATATGGAGTAAAGTAGCTAGGAGGCGTTTTACAGTGGCGCTTGGATTAATTGATAAATTGACTAACTTTTTAATACCGCTAGAAGAAGAACCGGCAATGACAGAAAAAGCCGAAATGCCTGCTGCAACCAAAGAAATGGCGGTACAAGAAGCTGAACGTCGCCCCAAGCTTAAAGTACATAGTCAACAAATAGGACATCTGAAAATCTTTGTGGCTTTGCCAACCAGTTTTGACGATGTACAGATATATGCCAACTATCTCAAAGCCAATATTGCTGTTGTTGTTAACTATCAGCAGGTTGATGCTGTTACCCAACAGCGTATGAGCGATTTTTTAAATGGGGTATGCTATGTTCTGGGAGGTACTGTACAGCGGGTTTCGGACAGAGTAGCTCTTTATGCATATGCCAATATTGAAGTGGATAAAAGGATATTTGCTTATTCAGTACCCACCTATGTGCGGGTGAAAAACGAATAGCGTAGATTGTATATAGAAACAGCCGGCAGACAGAATCTCACTGCCGGCTGTTTTTATTGCACATACTCAATATTCTATGATCATATATATCTATATCCTGCTTGTGCACTCATGTTTTGTGCTTATTTTGGTTGGGGAGGGGTAACAGTGAAAGGTTTTAAAGCTAAAACAGGCAAGTTTGGATCCTTCGTAAGCCTGATTATTCTTAGCACCATGTTAATGCTATTTGTCTCGCAAATACCAATATTTATGGAGTCATCTGCCGGACAAATGTTTGCCGGTTTTTGGGGTTTTTTTGCTGTTACTATATTTGCGGCACATATTGTAAGATTAACTGGTCAGCGTAAGCGTTATTTGACAATAATGCCGTTAGTAGGCGCAATGAAAGATGCCCGCACTCGGAAAAATATCCGTAAGATGCGGGCTATGCATGGCTAATAAAGACGGTGATAGAATTTTTTAGAGTATGTCAGCAAACCCAGTCGGCCTACGTGGATAGGCTGCTTGGAGATTATCCGGTTAACCCATGGTGGCCAATACATCAGACAAATGATTCAACAAGCTATCTATGTCCTCACGGGTGATGACCAGCGGTGGCTGGAAGGCCATTACATTACGGTTAATGCCATTTTTGCCAATGAGGAAACCACGGTTTTTCATTTGTTCTAATAAATGGTCAAGCTGTTCAGCTGCTGGTGACTTGTCCGGATTGACCATTTCAACGCCCAGCATGAGGCCGAGGCCGCGAATATCGCCCATGATGGGATATTTTTTCTGTAGTTCTGTTAGACCTTGTTTTAGATATTCGCCAAGTTCAGCGGCGCGTGCAGCCAGGTTATACTTAGTAAGCACTTCAATCGTAGCTAAGGCAGCAGCCGAAGTTACCGGGTTGCCGCCAAGCGTTGATGCACCTGGGCGGGTATAGGTATCGGCAATTTCGGGACGGGAAATAAAGGCGCCAACAGGTGTACCGTTCGCTAACGCTTTGGCCATGGTCATAATGTCAGGTTCCACGCCATAATGTTCAATGGCAAACATTTTGCCGGTACGGCCAAAGCCGGTCTGAACTTCATCGATGATTAAGAGAATATTGTATTTGTCAAGAATTTCTTTAACCCGCTTGAAATAAGTAGGCGGCGGGGTAATGATGCCGCCATTGCCCTGAATGGTTTCTGCGAAAAAGGCGGCAACTTGGCCTGAGGTGGTTGTTTTTATAATGGTTTCAATTTCATTGGCACAAGCCAGGTCACATTCAGGATAGCGTTTGCCGTATGGGCAGCGGTAGCAGTAGGCATTGGGTGCAAAACTGATGCCGCCTACCGGGCTGGTATCGGTACGCCACATAGACAAACCGGTTAGGCTCATGGTCAGTTTGGTACGGCCGTGCAACCCTTGGCGCAGGCTGATGAATTCGTGTTTGCCTGTATAAATTGACGCTAATAGGGCAGCACCTTCATTGGCTTCCGTACCACTGGCACAGAAAAAGGATTTTTGAAGCCGTCCGGGAGTAATTTGCGATAAGCGTTCAGCCAAATTAACAATATTTTCTGTAAGATAAATGGTACAGGTATGCTGTAACGTAGTTACCTGATCACAGACGGCTTTGGTGATTTCCGGGTGACAATGGCCGCAGTTAACCACCGATACTCCGGCAAAACAGTCTAGATATTGTTTGCCGGTATGATCATACAGGTATTGCATATATCCCTTGACTAACTGCATTGGTTCGGAATAAAAGTGGTATACGCAAGGGATCATATATTCTTTCTTTTTACGGAGGATTTCGGCAGGTCCTATGTATAGGTCTTTGTTTATTGTAGACATCATTCCATCGCCTTTCTATCTTGATACTTTGTAGCGGAAAACCCCGATACTTAACTGACGCGGGCTTTTGGCCGCCAGGGTATCAATACATGTTTTATCAACAAAATAGTTATTCCCAGAAGCTAATTTATCGAGTTCTGCGCGATAGGTAGCGGTTAGTAGACCGACAAGTTCGGGGGTGTAATGTTGTCCTTCAATCCGGTAGTATCGGAGGCCTGCTTTCATAAGAGCATGTAAGTAAGGAAGCAGACACAAATCTTTGGCAAAAAGAATATGGTTGCGGCAGTATTGATCAATTTTGATGTCATGTCGTTCACCAGCACTGTCTAACAGTGAAAACTGTTGCCCGGAGCATAGATGGTGACAAGGATGAGGGGCAGTTCCGGCGAGAATGGCTGACGGCAAACAGTGGTCAAGAACCATGGCTTCAATGGGACCATGAATAATGATTTCCAGTAGCAATTGACTGTGTTTAACCAGTTCGGTAATTTGTCCTAGGGTAGCTTCTACGGAGATGGTGGCTTTGGTGGCACCATTGTCTTTGAGCCAATCAGCAGTAATGTGGTTGAAGAGATTAAGCGAAAAGTCAGTTTGTACAGGTAAAGAAGAGATTTGTCTTGCCAGGCGCAGCATGCCAATATTGGAAACCATAAGTCCATGCGGCCGAATCGTTTCCAGGCTGGTAAATAACTGCTCAAGCTCACCGCACTCTCGTTCCATGGTGATTCGCGGGGTAGTAACAATAAGCTGTGCCTGATAGTTATCAGCCAGTTTGACAGCAGTAGCTATGTCCTGCAAACTCCATGGCTTATTAGGCTTGAATGCTTCACCGCCAATATAAGCAATATCCGCACCATTTGCCAAAGCGCTGGTGAGAGCAGCGAGGTCAGCTACCCGCACAGCCAGTTTCGGACGCTGGTGTAGTGAGAGATTTTCTGTCTCTGGATTTTCAGTGATAGGTAATGCACCAGGTGCGTTCATTCCGGTTTCTTTGACTGCCTGACTGAAAAAGCGGGGTTCTCGTTCACCGCTATAGCCGATCGAGCTTGCCCCCGGGTTGCCTAGCGCATAACAGGTTGAAAAATCACGGGAGCGATAATCATACAGTTCTTGCCAATCTGCCTCATCCAAAGTATAGCCACTAGGATCAGCAATATAGCGGTCAATGGCTTTGCGATAAATTCTCACAATCCGGCTGATAAAATCGGCAGTACGCATACGGCCCTCAATTTTAAAGGAGTAAACGCCAGCTTGAATCAATTGAGGTAAGGCCGTATACATGCACATATCTTTAAGCGCCAATTTATACGGACCAGGATCATTCGCAGTTACCGCCTGCCCAGTTATGGTATCAACAAGTTGGTACGGCCAGCGGCAGGGCTTTAGACAGCG
>NZ_JBYKYF010000428.1:0-2004 GCF_057736855.1 Sporomusa sp. | reverse complement strand
GTCCATTACCCCAAGCTAACTCTGCTGCCTTGATTAGTCCTGATCCAATATCAACTCCTACGATCTTTTGGGGTGAACGAACAAACAAGCCAGTCAAACGATGTATAATATTATTATGTAGTTTCATGACGTGGCTTGCTGGATACAAGCTGAATGGCTTGACTAATGGCGGTAAGAATATCCACCGTAAACTGCTGTTCCAATGACTTTACCTTGCTAAAAGCTTCTCCTTGCGCGGTTACAACATATTGGGGAGGCAGAAGATTCAAGGCCAGAGCCGCTATGTCAAAACGACATTTCTCACACTTACAGATATTCCTGTGATTTTCAAGAACTTCATCGAGCTGCTGCCAAACAATGTCTTCCATGAAGTTTTTCAGTTGCATAGATACCCTCCGGACATTTAATAGTTATTATATGAAATTATGGATATACCAGACGTACTTGTCGCAGGTAGCGTAACATGGAGTATAACTTGCCGTTTAGCGGCTGTTTTGCCGCTGCCAACAGTTCCGGTCGCAGTAATAACACGTTGCATGCCCGAACCTGCAACTTTTACAGTGTAGCTGCCCTCCGTAGGAGTTCCCGCATTTTTCTTGGTAATAGAAGTCGCGGTAACCCCTGGTAAAATTCCGGTTTTTGCCACAAAATCAGGCTCTGTTTTTAATTTGACAATAGCCCAGTGAACTCCTGCCTCAGCAAGATATTGCGCGGCAACACCATTACAATAATCCCTACTGATAGTAACTTCCGTTGAGCTGAATGTAATAAATGCTCCGCCTAGACTTAACAGCAATGTCGTGGCAATAAGCGCCATAATTGCAACCGAACCGCGGTCCGAGCTACCCCATAGCCACAAATTCATCCTCCTCACAGCTAACTTATTTAAATGTCTCTGTCAGGCTAGTAACGGCTGAATAAAGTACAAACTCATGCCCGGTATAAACATCCCTGGCTTTTAGCGTTATGGTTATAGCATTCGGTTTATTGGAATCCGGCTGCCGAAATATAGCCTGGTTATCCGGATTAAGAATAATATGTTTCATCCCTTTGACATTCTCACCAGTCAATGGCTGGGAAGAAGCTGCCGGAAATATGCTGGTCTTATATAATTTGTGATCTGTAGTGCTAACATGGTAACGGTAAATATTGCCATACTGACCTGATTTTATCGTCCGGTAAGTAATTGATCTGCCATTATCGCCAAGCTCGTACATATCGCCAAACCGCAAATCTTTTACTATACTATCGACCGCAAAACGGGCTGTATGCTGCACCTCAGCCCGACTGCTGCCAGCCTTCCAGGCGTCAAGCGCAGAAGAGAACATCCTTAACAGTCCAGATAAAAGCATAACTGTCACCATAAGTCCAATTGTCAATTCAATCAGAGTCATGCCTTTTTGCTCAGCTATCATACGTTTCATCTACATTGCTCCGTTAAAGTATAAATAACAACTATTATAGACATGGAATTCGGGAATAACATGTGGTTAATTGTACCTGACGCGCTTGTCCCTGCTGATTCCATGAAACCACAACTACCACTTCGACAAGATTACTATTCTCAGAGCTTACCAATGCATTAGTTGCGACCAAATAAGGGCCTGTTTCTTCTACCATTCCCTGCCACCCAATGTTTGCCGGTAAAACGAGGTTTTCCCAGTAAGTATGTGGACGCAATTTTAATAACTCCAGTTGTTTTTGCGCTAAATTGGTGGCTACCGAAAATTCTGCAGCACCACTGACAGTTCTATTCGACTGGATAAACATACCAGTCACTGCTACTAAAGCCATGCCGATAACCATCATACCCACAGCTACCTCAAACAATATAAAACCTCTTTGTAGTCTTAGCCTAAACATGTTTTCTCCCTTAATTCTCCATTCATCCAAAAATTACTCTATACGTATCCGCCCCACAGAATCAATAATCACTTGTTTGCTTAATCCGGTTATCTTTTGACTTTTTAGTTTAATACTTGTCCCCATGCGATGCGGCAAAAC
>NZ_JBYKYF010000055.1:0-12984 GCF_057736855.1 Sporomusa sp. | reverse complement strand
TGTAGCAGGTAATTAATTTCCAATTACTTATTTTTAATACTATTATAGAAAGTCAATATCTCCGTCTGCTTAGGAAGTGTTGCGGCTATCATGGATAAATGTTGAAGCTTTTTTAGATCTCTTTATCCGCTTTAAGAAAATAAAGAAAATAAACATAATAAAACTCTTATTAGTTGCAAGCAGGAAATTGGACAAAAGAAACGAATAGTAAAATATTGCCATTAATTAGTTATAGCTAGGGGTGCCCACGGCTGAGAGGATTCACATCCAACCCTTGAACCTGATGTGGTTAGTACCACCGTAGGAAAGCTTTTTATCATAAATAAGCTTGATAACACCCTCACCTCTGCTATAGCTGAAAAATTTACTTATGGAGGAAGGGGAAAAACATGTATACCACGCAAATGGATGCTGCTAAAAAAGGTATCATTACTGACCAGATGCGTAGCGTTGCACAGGAGGAAAATATCGATATTGAGCTGCTTTGCCAGTTAGTGGCAAGTGGCAAGGTCGTTATTCCTGCCAACAAACACCACACCAACCTTAGCCCGAAAGGGGTTGGCGAAAAGCTACGCACCAAAATTAATGTCAACATCGGTGTATCTAAAGATTGTTGTGACATTGAACTGGAATTAGAAAAAGCTAAAAAAGCTATTGAGCTTAAAGCAGATGCCATTATGGACTTAAGCTGTTACGGCAAGACTCAGGAATTTCGCCGCAAACTTATTGAAATGTCTCCGATAATGATTGGCACCGTCCCCATGTATGATGCAGTCGGGATGCTTGATAAGGACTTGAAAGATATCACGGTGGATGAGTTCTTCACGGTTGTTGAACGTCATGCTGAAGATGGTGTAGATTTTATGACCATTCATTGTGGCATAAATCGCCAAACCGCTGAACGGGTCAAAAGGAACAAACGGCTTACCAACATTGTTTCTCGGGGCGGTTCGCTGCTATTTGCCTGGATGGAACTTAACAACCAGGAAAACCCTTTTTACGAGTATTATGACCGCCTGCTGGATATTTGCGAAAAATATGATGTTACCATTAGTTTAGGTGACGCCTGTCGTCCTGGATCGATTAATGATTCTACCGATGCTGCGCAAATTGAGGAACTTATTACGCTTGGCGAATTAACAAAACGAGCCTGGGAAAGAAATGTACAAATTATGATTGAAGGTCCTGGCCATATGGCGATTAATGAAATTGCAGCCAACATGCTGTTGCAGAAGCGATTATGTCATGGTGCTCCATTTTATGTGCTAGGCCCGTTAGTTACTGATATCGCTCCTGGTTATGACCATATCACCAGTGCGATTGGCGGTGCTATTGCTGCCGCTAATGGGGCAGACTTCCTTTGCTATGTAACTCCGGCCGAACATCTCCGCCTACCGAATTTGGATGATATGAAAGAGGGAATTATTGCCGCGCGTATTGCTGCTCACGCTGCTGATATTGCCAAAGGAATTCCAGGTGCCCGCGACTGGGATAATCAAATGAGCGCTGCCCGGGCTGATGTAGATTTTCCGCGGATGATCGAGTTGGCCATTGATCCGGAAAAGGCCAGAAGATACCGGGGAGAATCTATGCCAGAATGTGAGGATACCTGTACTATGTGTGGAAAGATGTGTCCGATGAAAAATATGAAGAAGATTCTTAACGGCGAAGACTTGAGTATTTTATAAATAAAATGTGTTTAGGGTAGTTAATAGTATGAGGGTGCGGCAATCTGCTAAGGGAACTTCTTAGTGGTTGCGGTACCCTTTTCCTATGGTAATTACTAAAAAAGGAATTTGGAGAAAATTGTAGAAAAAAGATAAATTAATACTCTTTGGTAAAGGTGATGGTTGAGAAAGATTCTGGGCTAGATGGCAAACACATAGCACTGTATACTGTTCTAATGTGATTTTGTAAAAGAGGCTAATACGCAGTTAACCTATGGAGGATGATTCATGGTATGTTGAAGCTGGGAATTGTACAACGGATAATTGCAGGGTACATTATCATGCTGGTAGGAGTAATTCTTCTAACAGGGTATTCCATATTTGGGTTGTTACATATTATCGAAAACGAAAATATTGTTGATAAATCAATGGACCGTGCTGTATTCCAATTAGAGGCAGTTTATAATTTTTCTAATGCGTCCGGCTCATATCGTGCTTATCTCATTTCGCGTGACGAAAAGCAAATAAACATATATAGAGATAGAATTGAAACCACCAAAGAGTTGTTAAGAAAATCTATTGAGTTGGAGTGAGAAACCAATAAAATAGCACTAGAGTCTGTTTTATCTATGATAGAGGAATATGATGCCGGCATTAACAAAGTATTAGAAGGAAAAATCAACCCGCTGGTTGCCCAAAGCACTCTGGCACCAATGGCTGCAGATATTCATAAGGAATTGCAAGATTTGTCGCAGGCAAATGTCAAAGCCTTAAAGACAGCCAGTGAGCAGTCTATAGCCCAGGCGATCAATGTGCGGTCTATGAACATTATAGTCAGTTTGCTGGTACTGGTGGTCAGTGGAATTTTTGTTGCTTTGGCGCTGCGGTTACGCCGGCCGTTTAAGGAAGTTATAGATGTGGCACGTGTGTATGCTGCCGGTGACTTTACTAAACCGGTAAACTATATCTCTAAGGATGAATTAGGTGAGATTGCCGGTGCATTTAACGCTATGGCCCAAAATATGCGGGAAGTTATTCGGAATGTAATGGGTAGTGCCGAGCAAGTAGCGTCAAGCAGTGAGGAATTGAGTGCCAGTGCTGAACAGACTGCCCGTGCTGCCGGTCAGGTGGCGCAAAGTATTACCTCAGTTGCTCAGGGCACCGAAGAGGAAATGCGCAGTATCGATAGAACAATGACGGTGGTAGATCAATTATCAGCCGGTGTTCAGCAGGCGGCAGCCAACGCCAATACGGTTGCTGCTATGTCGGAGAAAACAGCAAAAGCAGCCCAGGAAGGCGGCAAAGCAGTTGACCAGGCAATAAACAAGATGGCGGAAATTGAGAAAACCGTAAATCGATCAGCGGCTGTTGTTGCTGAATTAGGGGAACGTTCTAAAGAAATTGGTCAAATTGTCAGCACAATTTCTGGAATTGCCGGTCAAACCAATTTATTGGCGTTAAATGCTGCTATTGAAGCTGCTAGAGCGGGTGAACAAGGCCGTGGATTTGCGGTAGTAGCCGAAGAAGTGCGCAAGCTTGCTGAACAATCCCAAGAAGCAGCCAAACAAATTGCAGAATTAATCACTACTATCCAGGTAGATACAGATAAGGCTGTTGTTGCGATGAATGCTGGAACTCACGAGGTTAAAGAGGGAGCACTGGTTGTTGATTCGGCTGGTGTTGCATTTAAAGAAATTATTGCCCTGGTTGAGCAAGTTACTGGTCAAATCCGGGAAGTGTCTTCCACTGTTCAGCAAATAGCTGCAGGCACTCAGCAGATTGTAAGCTCTATTCACGAAATTGATAAAACTAGCCGTACTATTGCTTCTGAAACCCAAAGTGTATCGGCGGCTACCGAAGAACAATCGGCTGCCATGGAGGAAATCGCTTCTTCCAGCGAAGCTTTAGCCAAGTTAGCTCAGGATTTGCAGGCGGCTGTTAATCGGTTCAAGGTATAACAATATGGTCTATCATAAAAAACCTGCATTTAGGATATCCACTAAATGCAGGTTCGTCTTCTTCTTTAACAAGCAAAAATTGGGAGGATACAAATGCGTAAGCTGAAAACACGGTTACCTATACTATGTTTGGTTGTCATGGTGGTGTTGGGAACTTTCTCAGCGCTATTTTCCACCGCAGCTGCTGGCGTTGTGGCTGCACCTGAACATATTACACTAACTTGGGAGGGGGATCCTGAAACCACTCAGACTATTACCTGGCGCACCAGTGCTACGGTTGTCGGAGGACAGGTGCAGTATGCGGAAGCCATTCATAGCCAGTTATTTCCTCAGCAGGCGATCACGGTAGCGGCCAGAATAACAGGACTGAATACCAACACTGGTGATTTTGGGATCCATTCGGTGATGCTGACAGGTTTGAAACCAGGTACACGTTACATCTACCGGGTAGGCGGACCGGAAGGCTGGAGTGAGCCAGCTTATTTTTCTACAGCGCCATCCATGCCTCGTTCGTTTAAGTTTCTGGTTTTTGGTGATTCACAGAGTAGTAATTACAAAGTCTGGGGGACTACTGCACATAATGCTTATAGGGCCCATCCTGATGCTGTTTTTTTTATTAATGTCGGTGACCTTGTAGATGTGGGACAGGATTATAACCACTGGAATAAATGGTTTGCCGCCGCTAAAGGGCTGATTGATACAATTCCAGCCATGCCAATCATCGGCAATCATGAATGCTATACCCCGGAGCGTGTGTTTTCTATGCCGGTATTGTTTACTTCACAATTCAAATTACCGTCTAATGGACCAGAGGGATTAAAAGGGCAGGTATATTTTTTTGACTACGGTGATGTGCATTTTATTATGCTTGATAGCCAAGAGGGCGAGCAGCGACAATTTGTACCTGATATGCTTGCACAGCAGAAAGCATGGCTAGAGCAAGACCTGCAAGCCACGAAGAAAAAATGGAAAATTGCTTTCATCCATCGCCCATTATACAATAATAAACTAGGTGAAGGTGATATAGCGATTCGCAGGGTGTTTGGCCCGGTTTTTGATAGCTATCATGTTGATGTTGTATTTACTGCCCATGATCATGCCTATGCCAGAACTTTTCCGCTTTATAATGGTTTCAAGGCTGATACTCCGGCTCAGGGGACGGTATATGTGGCTACAGGACGAAGCGGCACGAAAGCATACAAGAATATCATTGCTAAAGAATGGCACGAGTTTTTTCACAATCCAGCCGATGAGCCAAATTATATTACGGTTGAAGTCAGTGAAAATTTGCTTAAAGTCAAGGCCTTTACGCAAAGTGGAACCTTGATTGATACCTGGGAGAAACAGAAGCTTTAGTTTCAGTAATAGACTTATGGGCATAAGAGGGTAGTGTGAGAAATTTACGGATAAACTAAAATACCTAAAACGGCAAAAGTCCGTTTTAGGTATTTTACATCCTATTTACTTATTCGTCGTCAAGCACTTTGTTTAATAAGTGGGTAGCTTGTTCGAGCGGAATGTTCTTTGCCAGAACAACCTCGCTAATCAGGATCTGCCGGGCTTTATCAAGCATATTCCTGTCAGCCATTCCTAATTTGCGTTTATTCCTAATGCGCAGAAGATCTCGGATAACTTCAATTTCGCTGTCAATGTCGCCACGCTTGATTTTAGACATATTTAGCCGCTGCCTTTGCGTATCATTCATTGGCGGAGCTATTTCACTATCGTCATGGATGGTACTTAGCAAGGCATCGAGTTTAGCGGAATCTACGATAGGTCGTATTCCTAGTTGTTCAGTTTTATTCAACGGGAGCATTACCTGCATGTTTCTAAGAGGTATATTTACAACATAGTAAAGTTGTGTTTGGCCAAAAATCTCTTTTTCTTCAATCTTTTCAATAATACCTCCACCATGCATCGGATAGAACACCTTATCACCAACTTGAAACATGAAGTCACCCCCTAATTACTATGCATAGAGTATAGCACAAACCAGGGAAAATATCAAATAATTTATTATAGCATTCGCATTTATAGCAGTCAATAGGTTAGCAGTGAAAAATATGGAACTTCTGGGGCTGCACATAAATTATTAAGCGTAGATACGTTGTACCTGAGCTGATATTGTTTCCGCACACGGAATAAAGTTCACTCATTGACAGGTTGCGGGTTGGGATGAAGTTTGGTGATAAAGTCAATAAAGGCTCGCGTTGCATTGGACAGATATCTTTTCGGATTCCAAACCAACATGATTTCACAATATAGTGGCTCAGCTAACGGGCGGAATTGAATAGTAGGATGTTTTTGGGCGATGGCATCAAAGAGCAGAGAAATACCGATTCCCTGCTCGATCAAACCGATAATCGTCCCGATTTGTACGGAAGAAAAAACAATGGTTGGAGCAAAGTGATGTTTAGCACATTCTGCCTGGATAAGATGGCGTATATACGTGTCTTCTTTCAGCATGATGAGTGGTTCATCTTTAAGCTGGCTAAAAGGAATGCTGGCAAGTTTAGTTAATGGGTGGCTGGGATTTAAGCATACAAGGATTTGACTTGTGGTGATCGGCAGAAATTCCAAACCAGATACTGCTGTTGATGTACTAATAATACCGACATCCAGTTTACCTTGCGCGATAAGTTTCTGGATTAATAACGAGCCGCCTTCGATAGCTTTTAGTTCAAGGAGCGGATAATGTTGTCGAAATTGGGCAAAAATATTAGGGAAAAGAAAGGAACCGATCATCGGCGGGATACCGATTTTGATAACTCCTTTTTGTAAAAGGCGAAGGTCATTCATTTCTGTTATTGATTCTTGAATGCGGGCGAGGATTTCATTTACCCGCTGGGAAAAGAGTAAGCCTTCGGCAGTGAGGACAATTTGCCGCTGACTGCGGTCAAACAACTGTACGCCAAGTTCTTCTTCCAATTTATGAATGGCGATGGATACTGAAGGTTGTGCAACATGTAGTTGTTCAGCTGCTTTGGATATACTTTTAAAGCGGCTGGCCATATGAAAGTACTCTAATTGCCGTAGATCCATACATTAGCTCCTTGTATAGTATAAAACTATATTAAAATAGTAAAGTTATATTTTAAATATATGCTTAATATGATTATAATATAAGTCAATGCTCAAAACGAAAGTAGCAATTTGCGGAGGGAAAAGCGTATGCAACAAAGTGACATGTCGGGCGCTGTAGCCCATTCTAAGCGGGGTTCAGTTTCGCAGATACGAAACAAAGGCGGTATATTGACCAATAAATATATGGCTACAATGGAAAGTGCCGAAGAACTATTACATAGCCCTAAACTGGCGAATAATCTATGTGATGATTTGAACTGTGGTAAATGGTCACGGTTGCTTAGATACATAAAACATGGGACGTATCTATTATAATAGTATCGTCATGATGACTTTGTTGCAAATATTCATTATTTATCGCTCTGAGTTCAATTAACTGCGTAAAACTATATGTGGGCCTGAACTATGGTGAGTGTACCAGTTCAGGTCCTTTTCATTTGGATCAATGTGTCGATGTGAAAAGAAGGTGAAGGCATGATGGATGAAGAACCATGTAGATACTAATATATTTTGTTGGGGAGGATTTATGGATCGCCGAACACGAGTTGCAGCCGCAATAAACAAAATGCCAGTTGACCGTACTCCCTGTGCAGAACTGGTTATAACTGACAAAATCATACAAGCCATGAGCGGTCAGGAAGTGGTAACATTTGACCACCGTCTGGAGTTTGTGCAGACGATGGGCTTAGATGCCGTATGTTTACATCCTTGTTTTGCCTTGGCGCCTAAGCAGATTCCCAGTAGTCAGGCTGCAGAATTTAAAGATCTTGAGCGATGGGTCAATACCGATTTGTATACATTTGCGGTACTTGACGGACCGATTGGCTGGGGGAGTAAATTATTTGCTTTTGAGGAATTAATGGTCAAGCTGGTTCGCAGCCATAGTGATGTATTAGAGTTGATAACGGTTGTTGAGCAAATGAACATATCCCTGATGCAACAGTTGGCCAGTAATGGCGTGAATGGGATTTTATTGGCTGATGATATTGCCTATAATCAAGGGGTTATTGTTCGCCCAGACGTTCTGCGTAAGCGATTGTTTCCCTCATTTGCCCGTCAGATTGAATATGCCAAGCAATTGGGGTTATCGATATTTTTTCATTCTGACGGCAACTTACTGTCAGTGCTTGATGATATTGTGAAAGTAGGATTTGACGGTTTACAATGCATTGATCCATTAGCTGGTATGGATATTGGGGCAATCAGAGAACAATACGGGCAAACTTTGTGCCTTTGGGGCAACCTAGATCCGGCCGAATTGCTTGAGGTTAGGAAGGTTGATGAATTGGAGCGCAGTGTACAACGTATTGTTCAGGCTGGCGGGCGTAATGGCGGCTTAATTTTCGGTACGAGCAGCGGCCTGTTCGAAAATATGTGCATAGAGAGTATTAAGACAGTATATAAAGTAGCGCAAAGTATTGTGCTTGAGCAGAAGGTATAATATACTAAGGTCTTGCATGCTGCGTGGGATTTGCTGTGTCATAAGCGAGCAGTATATATGCATGGAGCGGCTTTCTGGTTGAACTTGAGTATAAGGAAAGGTCGGAGTCCCTTGGATACATGGGCTTCCGACCTTATTTGTTTCTGGTTATTTATATACCTTGGCTTTGATGAGTTCGCGCCCGGCAATATGCATATTTATTCCTACCTTTTCCGGTAATAAGCCGAGGGCTAGTCCTACCAATTGTGCCAGGTGGAGGACGGGTATTTCTTGCTGGCAATTTACAGCAGCCTGTCCCTCCGGTTGGTTCATGTCCAATGACATTTGACACAGCGGGCAAGGGGTTACAATGCAGTCTGCTCCGGCCTGTACGGCGCATTGGTTGGTTTCGCCAGTAATGCGGATCATATCTGTTTCCGCTGTATATGTGGCATGGAAACCGCAACAGGCTAGTTTGGCCGAAAACTCTACAGGATGGGCGCCTAACGCTTGGATAAGCTTCTCGAGCGACTGTGGATTGGCGTGATCTTCGAATTGCATTAAGGCAGGCGGGCGAAGAATATGACAGCCGTAGAATGCGGCTACTTTGAGATTGCGTAAGGGTTTTTTGACAAACCTTTGGAGCTTGTCTAAACCGTAATCATTTATGAGTACCCACAGTAAATGGGTGATTTCGCTGTTTCCCTGATAGGTAACGCTACCGCTAGCAGACAAAATATCATTCACTTGCGCCTGTAAGCCTCCATCCAGCTTTGCTTTGGCGCTACGCAGCATAAGGGTGCAAGTATTGCATACGGTGAGTAGCGGCAGGTTCATTTGTTCGGCAAGGGCAATATTACGGGCGTTGATAGCTGTGGCTGCTAAGTCATCAATATCCTGGACATGAGAAGCGCCGCAACAGGACCAACCTGGGATTTCTACAAGTTCAATGCCCAATGCTTTGGCCACCGCGGTTGTGGCTAGATAATTTTCTTTTGCCGCTCCTTCAAGCACACAGCCGGGAAAAAATGCGTATTTCATTATTTTTCACTCTCCCTTACTGCCTTGAGGATGGCTGTAATTTGTTCATGTCCTTTCACCTTTTTGGGAACATGCAGTGGATTGAGCTTACCGCGGCGAAGCAGGCGGAGCGCAAACGGGAATTTGGCCAGTGAGCCCAATACACCAATGGTTTTAACCGCTAATTTAGTCTCATTCAAGCGGCCGGTAGTTTTAATGTCTTCGAGGAAAGCTAGTGCATGACGGGCACCGGGATTATCGATATATCCCATTTTGATTGATAGCTGACGCAGGTGCGCAATATCCGTTGCAGGCATGAGTCCTTTGGGGCATTTGGTGGCACATTCGACGCAGTGCATGCATTTCCAGAGGCCTTTATCAATGATGGTTTCAATACGTTCTTTGGCTGACTTATCACGGGTATCGGCAATAAACTTCCATACCTTAGAATATGTGAAAGGCTCCAGAAAATCTTGGTCATTAGCACTAAGCTTAGCACATTCGGAAGCACAGGCACCACACAAGATACAGTTAATTTGCGTGTTGATTTTTTTAAAATCAGCTATTGTCTGGCGGCAGCCTTCTTTGGCGCTGAATTCGTCTTTGGGTACTAACCAGGTTTTAGAGTTGGCTAGTCGCTCAGCTTTGGGTTCCCAGTTTACAACAAGGTCACGGATAACTTCAAAGTTGTTCAGCGGTTCAATGGTAAGAACATCACCAAAACGGTTCAAAAGGCTATCGAGTGGCGTTTCACAGGCCAGAAAAGTTTGTCCGTTGACGCGGAGTGCGCAGGCACCGCATACAGCCGACCGGCAGGCGGCGGTGAAAGACAAGGTGGGATCAAAGGTTTCCTTGATATGAATTAGCCCCCAGAGAATGGTTTTGCCTGACTGATGGGGAAACGTGTATTCCTGCACGAAGCTCTTGGTTCCGTCATATCGTTTTATTCTATAGGTTATCTGGCGCATCAATATTTCCTTTCTGCCGGCGGATATTTGGTAATAACCACAGGCCGGTAAGATATACTGTACGTCGGGCCTTCCTTCGTGACAATGGTGTGTTTGAGAAAGTTCACGTCATCACGGTTGGGAAAATCGGCCCGGAAGTGGCTGCCGCGGCTTTCTTTGCGGTTCAAGGCACCAAGAACTACGGCCTTAGCCACTGTCAGCATGTTGCCTAGTTCGATGTAGTTGACAAAGGTGGTATTGTACAGTTTATTCGTATCAGGTACCATGACGGTTTGGTATTCCTCAAGCAGACTGTCAACCACGGTGAGGGCTGTTTGCATATCGGCAGCCGTACGGAATACGCCGACACGGTTCCACATGGTTTCAGCGAGGCGGTCCCGGATGCTGGTTATGGTAGCTCCGGTGCTTCTAGTAGTAACGGCTGCAAACTTATCATTCCAGGCTTTGGCTGCTTGTTCGACAAGGGCGGTATTTCCTATTTCTCGCTGTTGGGCTAAGTTCGCAGCGCCTTGTCCAGCAAATTTACCAAAGGCAATAATATCGGCAAGTGAGTTACCTCCAAGGCGGTTGGCGCCATGGACAGAAACGCAGGCAGCTTCACCGGCGGCAAATACTCCTTCTACCGCGGTAGCACAGGTTCGATAGTTAATTACATCAATGCCGCCCATACTATAGTGACAGCTAGGACGGATGGGGATTGGTTCATGAATGGGGTCAACCTGTTCAAAGGTGATGGCCAGGTCCCGAATTTGGGGCAGGCGTTCCAGAATTTTTTCCCGACCCAGATGTCTGAGGTCTAACTGGACATAGGCTTGTAAGCCTTCGCCAAAGCCACGGCCTTCTTTAATCTCTGTCTCAATGGCTTGAGAAACAAGGTCACGGGTGGCTAATTCCATTTTTTCAGGTGCATAGCGGGCCATAAATCGTTCGCCTTGGTTATTGAGAAGATACCCCCCTTCACCCCGGGAGGCTTCTGACATGAGAATACCTGTACCGGCAAGTCCGGTGGGATGAAATTGAACGAATTCTGGGTCTTTTATCGGAATACCTGCGTTGAAGCAAGCAGCAATACCGTCACCAGTGGACGTAAAAGGATTGGTAGTTCTGAGCCAGTATATGCGTCCGGCCCCACCTGTAGCCACCACAATGGCTTTCGTAGCAATAGGGACAATGCGGCCGCCTTTCAGATCATAAGCGACAACGCCGTACAGCTTGCCCTGGTCGGTAACAATCTGCAGGAGGTACCACTCGGTTAGGATTGTTACGTCATGTTTCAGGCACTGCTCATACAGGGTATGTAAAATAACATGACCAGTTACGTCGGCGGAAAAGCAGGTACGGGGTGATGAGGCACCACCAAAGTTACGTTGGGCAATCCTGCCTTGTGAATCACGGGAAAAAGGTACACCAAAATAGTCCAGCTCCCGGATAGCATCAGGCATATTGGCGATAAAATACTCAATGGCATCCTGGTCTCCTAAATAGTCACTGCCCTTTACTGTATCAAAAATATGTTTTTCTATGGAATCATTGGGGTCAGCATTCTGGAGTGAACCATTGATACCGCCTTGGGCACAGCCAGTGGCGGAACGAGTGGGAAACATTTTGGTCATCAGGCCGACAGCCAGACCTGGTTGGAGGCTGGCTTCCAGGGCGGCACGCATACCAGCGCCGCCGCTGCCGATGACAAGTACGTCGAAAGTAAGCATTATTCACCTCAATGAATTATATTGAATATGTACAATAAATAGTAAGCTAGCTGGCCTGCACAATACAAATGGCAGCCAGAACTTGCAGTATTTTCAATTGTTCAACATGGAACTTTTCTACTCCTGCAATATCGTGGCAAGAATCTACATTTTAAGACATGTTGTATGGGTGAACATCGTAATAAGTGGGCAAGTTGCTTGATGTGTTATGGGCGAGCAGCTAGAAATGTATACACTTCATGTTGTGTCTTATTCTGTCCGATTGCATATATTGTTATAAGATGCGAAAGGAGGGTAATAATGACACATATAGAACCATGGGATCGCCCTAATTACTGCACTGCTGGGATCGGGCCGAAGTCGATTGTGGTGCAGCAAGTGTTGGGAGAACGAAATGTGCAAAAAGCAATGGACGTTCATGTAGTGGTACCGCGCCACAAACCTGCAATTGCACAGATTGTGGATGTGTTTGTCAAAAAATTATGTATTACCAGCCTCGATATTATACCTAACAAAGTGGTTGTTAGAGGCGAATTTGAGGTAAAAGCCTTGTATGTGGCCTGCCAACCCCGTCAGCCAGTGCATGCGGTCGAAGTGTGGCCTATCCGTTTTACTGCGCATGCGGATATTAAAGGAGCACGGCGGGGCATGGATGCCGATGCTAGTGTAATGGTTGAGTTTGTAGATTATGATTGTGCAGAATATACCCGTGCTCACTGGTTCAAAAAACAAGGGCACCATTATAATGATTGTGACGATTATGGTCATCATTACCCTGCTTGTAACGATGACTATCATGATTGTCATGACCACTGCGATTGTGATCATCATAGCCATCATAAGCTAAAAACTCTCAAAAAGCACAAGTTTCCGCATACATGCAAACCACACCATTGCGGCCACGATCACCCTTGTAAGCCACACAAACCACCGCTTTCCTGCACCCGTCGATTTGATGTGTCGGTAGTACTGGGGATTACTGTTAAGGTTTTGACTGACCGGGAAGTTATGCTGCAACCACTAGGTTATCCTCTGGGTGGACTGCCCCCTAAGCCTAAGGGATAATGTATTTTGAAATCATAAAGCTGGTTGATAAGTGACAGGAGGGGCTGTCGCGTTAAGACAGCCCCCAAATAGAAAAAACTGCAACCAGTTACT
>NZ_JBYKYF010000054.1:12690-13115 GCF_057736855.1 Sporomusa sp. | reverse complement strand
GCAGATACCGCAAATACGTTGCGTAAATAAGGCTGCATCCCGCGGATCACGGTCTTTCAACATAGTTTCAAATCCTCGGAACAACTGTGCTCCTAGCCACGCATCCACAATTTTACCGTTCTCTACTTCCACATCGATTCGCAGTGGTTCATGAATACGAGTTACCGGAAAAACCGTCTGCAACGCCATGGACAATTACCTCCTTTTTTGTCCCGGACGGAAAAAGTCAACTACTTTCTGCCGCAATGTCCTGCGCTGATTTTTTCTGGCCTTACGCCTCGCCAAGCTTTTACTTTCAGCGATCAATGCGTTTTGTTGACGAATAAGGTCGTCAAGCTCCTGCTTTAGCTGCTCCAGATTTTCCGGCGGATCGGTTTCGATAGGATTGGTGCCCTCATGCCAGTGCCTGCCAATGCGTTTTGTGG
>NZ_JBYKYF010000054.1:0-12680 GCF_057736855.1 Sporomusa sp. | reverse complement strand
GCCCGGCGGCAGCAGCACCAAATTTTTTGACGTTAAGCACTCCTAATGGGGTTTGAATATTCGGGAGATGCTTATAAAAAGGCATACTGCTATCCGGAAATCCTGGATTCACACAGCCGATACAAGGAGCACCGGCCCTAACCGGCCAGTTCACATAATGATTCCATTGTCTTAGGGGACAATCTGCGTGCGTGACCGGACCTTTGCAGCCAACCTTGTAAAGACAGCCACTCTCTCCCGGAAAAGCAGCAAAAACACCATCTTCAAACTGCTGGCGACGTTGACACAAATCATGAATCGTCTTGCCGAAAAACAGTTTCGGCCGGTTATAACCGTCAAGCTCTGGTAAACCGTACATGATGAGGTGGCTTAAAGTGCCTGTTACCCAATCAGGGTTAACTGGGCAGCCAGGTATGTTAATAACTGGCTGTTTGATTACTTCCCACACTCCCTTAGCGCCACCCGGATTGGGATAAGCCGCCGCTGGACCACCAAAACAGGCACAGCTTCCGACAGCAATAATATATTTTGCCTTAGGTGCAAATTCCTGAAGAGCCGCCATACCGGTTACCATCTGATTATCACGCATAAATATATAATTGTAGCGACCATTATCTTTGGTCATAACAGCACCTTCAATCACCAGCCAGAATTTACCTGCTTCTTTTTCCACCGTATCAGTAAGCACTTTAACGATTTCTGCCCCTTGTGTGACATTCAGCAGCCAGTCATAACGCAAATCAACCAAATCGGCAAGTATCTGTTCTAACGAAGGATTAACAGCGTTATCCATAGAGATGGAGTTGCCGGTGCAAGAACCTAGCTCCAGCCAAATTACAGGCGGTTTGGCCAGCTTGCCTTCCGCAAATACTTGCCGCATGATAGGCAATATCTGATGACTCAAACTGGCCGTCAAGACGGCAGAAGTGCAGAGTTTAAGAAAATCCCGACGGGTAAGCATGGCTTCCCCCCTTCTGGGTAATATCGCTGTTAATTTTCCCAAATTTGGTTTATATATGTAAAGGGATGCGCCTGTACGGCACATCCCTTAATTTGCGGTTTGGCTATAGTGTTTCATATGGCCTTGGGCCCATAAGGTAACCATTGCCTCATAGGTGGCATAATCCATACCTAGTGATTTTTCAATGGCTTGTTTTACTTTTTCACCATGAGTAAGATCTGTCACTACTTGAGTCAACATCTCGTCACCATGCACTTCCGCAATATAGCGAACAGCCGCCAGTGACTGACGATAAGCCAAAGATTGATTACTCAAATTATCAAAATCGCGATCAAGTTCCTCCATGGTATACAGTTTGCCGGTTAACCTGTTATCTACAGTCACCCATTCATAACCGTTCACCCGATATTCTACATATTGAGCCAATCCTTCTGTGAACCAACGGCTATAGTTGCCTCTGGTCATATGATCAAATACTAGGTGCGTATATTCATGAGCCAACGGACCTGTAGCAATAAACTCGTTAACCTCCGGTTTTCCCATCCATACCTTTGGTGATAGAATCTGGATAACCCCTCCCCAGTAAAATCCCATAGCACTGACATCCCCTGACCAGCCATATGCCTGTTTCATAGCTTGACGGTCAGGGTATATCAGAATCAGGGTTTTACTGCTAGGTACATACTGAAGTGCCGAGGTCACAGGCTCATAAGCCGCCTCAGCCGCTTCGGCCACCATTGCAACCATGTCAGCGTCATTTTTCGTATATCTAATAATAAAATGCGGCGTTTCCTGTGCCAGCATATCTTGTGTCTGATAATCAATTTTCATCACAACCGCCTGCCGTACAAGTGGGTACAGCCACATTTGCGGCCGAATGGGTACCATACTACTCATAAGTAGACCGGCAAGAATCAAACCAACTACTACTGGCACACCGCCAGGAATCATTTCAACCATATTACGCATGATAGCTGCCCTCCTTTCAAGCAGGTAAAGGACAGTATATCATGAATTCCAGTTTACTTCTATATGTATTTTATGTAAACTAAAATAATACAAAAAAACACAGATTGCCATTCACATACAGGAATGACTGCTTTCCGCGCCGTCATTCCTGTATGTGAAGCAATCTGGTATTGTTACTTCTTTACTCTTGTTCAACCGCCAACTACTTAGCTTCTCCGCCTACAATAGTTATACCAGCACTTGTTCCTAAACGGGTTGCTCCAGCAGCAATCATTGCCAATGCTTGTTCGCGAGTACGAATACCGCCTGATGCCTTTATCCCGATTTTATCGCCAACCACTTGTTTAAGCAAACGAATATCTTCCTCTGTCGCCCCGCCAGGACCAAAACCTGTCGAAGTTTTGACAAAGTGAGCTCCGCCATCGATGACCGCCTGACAAGCACGACGTTTTTCCTCGTCAGTTAAGAATCCGGTTTCAATAATAACTTTGACGAGAGCACCATCAGCCGCCTCTACCACTTGCCTGATATCATCTGTAACGACTTCCCAAATTCCGGCTTTGACTGCCCCAATATGTATAACCATATCTAGTTCATCAGCTTTACGCAATACCGCCTCTTTAGCCTCAGCCACTTTAACTGCAGTCAAAGTAGCTCCCAAAGGAAAACCGATAACAGTCGCCGTTTTCACGCCTGTTCCAGCCAAGTGATGAGCTGCCAGATCAACATAAACCGGATTCACACACACGGCAGCAAACTTATGCTGCGCAGCTTCTTCACACAACCGGATAATATCTTCCACCGTAGCTATTGGTTTAAGCAACGTATGATCAATATAGCTTGCCAAATTCATAATTTTAACCGCCCTTACCATGGATTAACTAGGAGACTGCCAGTATGAAACAATCCCTTAGCTTACTTACTAGTTGCTATGAACTTCTAGCTAATAGCCTTAGTTTCCCCCTGGCATTTAGGACACATACCATAAAAATAAAACTGCTGACCCAAAAGAGTATAATCTGTCTGAGAAGAAACTTTACCAATAAACTCGGTAGCATCTATCCCCAATAAATCATCAACCCGGCCACAACCCATGCAGCGAATATGAGGATGATTCGTCGTGTCGGCATCATAGCGGAAGCTATCTTCACCAACATTAAGCACCTGCACCAGCTTGAGTTCTTTCAAGATTTCAATTGTCTTGTACACAGTTGCCAAACTCATGGTCGGATAAATCGGTTGAAGTTCATTATAAATCATTTCGGCGCTAGGATGAGTTTTAGTAGATGCTAACGCATTATAAATCGCCAGTCGTTGCGGTGTAACTTTAAATCCTTTGTCTCTCAATAATGTGGTAACACAAATGTCCATTCCATCCCCTACTTTACTCAAATTACCACCGGAAAATAGTTATCGGTTAATTCTTATTTAATTTTACACTTTGATTCCATGTGCTGTCAAGGTATTTTTATGCAGAAAAAATCAATAAAAAACGTCCCGCACTAACGCGGAACGTTTTTTTATATGTTACTGTGCTTGACTGCTAAACTTCGATTTCACTTGCGCTATATCTTGCGGACTAGCAGGCTGGGGAGAGTAATATCCCTTTTGCTGCATGAGGTCAAAAATTTGTTTCTGCTGGCTATGCACATCGCCAAGGATGGTCAGATAATCACGACGAAGTGTTTCACTGACACACTCTAAAGCAAAGGTATTAATAGCAGCAGCCGTATGTTTGGCCTCAGACAGTGCAAGCTGCAGCAATTCTTGTTCAGATATGGTAGCACCTTGTCCGCTCATACCCGCTTGACTCATTTGGTTTGATTGTTGTCCTATCGGAGTCACAAGTATTCACCTCAATTATTGTAAGTTTTGTCCAGCATTCAGATGTTTGCTCATGGTTTGGAAATGTTGCTGACTTTTTTGTGCAATTTGCTGGAAAAGCTGTTTTGTCTGAGCATCTTGAATATTGCTAGCAAAATAACTCATGGTTTTGCTGCAATTTTGTTCCATGCCCAAAAAGTCTTCCAATTGCATCAGCTCTTTTGATGTTAACACACTAATCCCTCCTTTGCCGTTTATAGGACTAGCATGTGTAATACGAGGCAGAAGTATTCTAAATATATGGGCAATTGGGAGAGATGTGGCATTCAACACGATTGCGCCCTTTCTGCTTTGCCCGGTATAGAGACTGATCGGCAGCAGCGATAATCTTATTTTTCGGGTCCTCCCAACCTGTGCAAAGTTCAAAAGTAGCTACACCCAAACTAATGGTAATGCCAATACGGGTATCATTTACTTCAAACGTTGTAGCTTCAATGAATTGACGAAAGTCTTCAGCCATTTTACGGGCTTCCGCCAAACCGGTTTCAGGTAGAACTATCGCAAATTCCTCACCACCATAGCGGGCGCTTATATCGGTTGTGCGGAACTTTTCTTTAATCAGGGTACCCATTTTCTGCAAGATAACATCACCAGCCAGATGCCCCCAGGTGTCATTTACCTTTTTGAAAAAGTCGATGTCCAGCATAATTAGGCTTAGCGGACGATTATAATTAATGGTACGGCTTATTTCACGTCCTAGTGCAATCTCAAACTGCCGGCGATTGGCCAGACGGGTTAATGGATCGGTGAGCGCCATGGCTTGAAAATGATCATATAGGTAGGCACGTTCCAGACCAATAGCCGTCTGACTGGCAATCGTCCTCAGCATAAGTTCTTTACCTTTAGGGATTTCCATGGTCGTATCATTCCAGCCGAGTACAATGAGTCCCTGTAATTTTCCATTGGCTAACAATGGTAAAATATTGAGACGCCGCGACATTAGCACTGACATGGTAATAAGACTCCGCTCACTGTCGTATGCCGTACTGTCATCCATATGGCTGAGGCCACTCCAGGGCCAGGTCATTTTTCCGTCAGAAAACACTCGCTGTAATTGGTCGATTTCTTTTTGTTCAAAGCCAATGGTAAATACTGGCTCAGTATGAATACCGTCATCCCGGTGATGCATGATAAAACCTATCGTGCCATCGGCGGCAAACAAACTATACAGTTTTTCAGCTACCCTTGCCAAGATGGCTCCCGGCGATTTCTGAATAGCCAGCTCTTTAACAATATCATAAAGCAATGTAAGCTGAGCAAAGCTTTCTACTGTTGTCTCATAAGCCCTGGCATTTTTAATCGCTTCGCCGGCATGGTGGGAAAACACACTTAAAAATTGGGCATCATGCTGGGTAAACTCGCGCTCTCTACGGGAGAATACTTCAAGAACACCAATCACATCACCATTATGCCTGATCGGTGCGCCCACCATGGACTTTAACCCTGCCTGTCGCAGCGCATCATTAACTAATTCAGGATGATTCTCAATATTATTAATCACGACTGACTTCTTATCGGCGAATACTTTTCCCATAAAACTTTTTTCCGGACTTATTTTTTCCGGTGGCTTAAAACTGCTAAGATAAGCCACAATTTTTAGGTTTTTACCTTCCGCCAAAGCCAAAAATACGTGCTCACATTGAAACACCGTTCCAGTAGCCGTTACCACCTGCTGCAGCATGGCATCTAAATCATTCTTGGATGCTAACGTAGCCCCAAGCTGAATAAAGGCTTGTTGCAAAATACGCTCAGAGTCTCTGGTCTCTTTATACAAACTCATTTTTTTTGTAGCCATATGCTTAAGCGCTTGATTAAGACGGGAAATACGCATATAAGGCCGTACAATGGAAGTTTGTAAAAGCGATCGTAAAATACAATAATAAGCCATACTTTTGTAGATATGACCAACTAAGTTATAGGTGTCATAAGCGTTAGTGTACAAAGTAAATACCATTCCAGCCGCCAAGCTAAATACCAGGCTGATCCGCAACAAAAAAACCGACTGCTGTGAAGGATTGCGGTAGCCATATAGGTAAATAGCCAGCAGATTGAGAATCATACTAATATACTCAAGGGTAATTTTTGTCAGCGTTTGCCCCTCACCAGCGATATACATAGGAATCAAAGAATGCTCAAACATTATGACCATGCCAACAAGTATCGCGGCTGCTGATAGTGTGATTGTCAGCAGATACAACCGGTGGAATACCGGGCTTTTACTTCTCCGGGGGATATATACAGCCGCTAACAACCCGCTACTAACTAGTAACCGACTCATAATCCAAAAAGTAGCTGCCTTATTTTCACTATTTGGCGTAATAAAATCAGGCATTCCCTTGTATGACAATAAATGAGCCAAATCAAGAATACCCACTGCCAAAAAAACCATGGCAATCACTAAATCACGGCTATTGTTGGTTTGCGGCCAACCGTACCACACCACAATAAACACGCTTAACCCAATAGCCAAACAAATGGCTTCTGTTAATGTATGGATGCAAAGATACATAGGCTCTGGATAAATAACATAAAAATATTCCGGCATCCAGAAAACTAACCCAACTATACTAAACAGCACTGTGGTAAGTGCTGCTAAGCATGCATTGGCTTTCAGGGTTTTTATCCATAAAGACACTTCTATCTCCCCTCTCAGATAAGCAACCTCTCTGTTACTCTTACTAACATAATATGCCTTGATAAAAACATATGTGCTTTGCGTCAGATATCAGACAAAAGTCCTAAACAACCAGGACCATTGCACATTTCCTTTCTGACAAGGGTTATATATAATAAATGATAGCAAGATAAGGAGGGCCGCCTTATGCTTATCAGCGAGGTAAAAGCAGGTATGGTACTAGCACGTGATATTGTTGATGATAATGGCAATCTACTTTTGGAACAAGGCATTGCCCTTACAGAATACTATATTAAACGGCTTAAGCAGCTCGGCATAACCAGGATCCCTATTTATGATCCATACGCAGTTGAGCTAAAAAAACATGCAGTCATCGCGCCGGAACTCAGAGAAGAGCTGATTCTTTGCTTTCGGTCACTATTTAATAAAAAATCTCAGGATATCCTAAATTCCGGTCTGAGAACAGTTTACTTAAAACAAATTCAGCAAACTGTCGGTCAGGTAATTGATAACACCGAAAAAAATTTAGGACAGCTTATCAATATCCAGGTACGTCAATCCACTGAAGATGAAATTACACATGCCATTAACGTCTGTTTAATGGCTATTGCCACAGGACTGTATATTAAGCTGCCCCGCCCAGTAGTAATGGATCTAGCAATGGGAGCACTGTTTCATGATATCGGCAAAACAGTTATGGCAACTGTTGAGGGTCCGATCACTGACCATGGCCGACTGCATCCTATTTATGGACAACAATTGTTGATAAAAAACCAAGTGGGATCGATTGTTGCGCGTATTGCAGCCGAACATCACGAACAATACGACGGCCAGGGCTATCCTTTTGGGCTGGCAGGAAAAGAAATTCACCCCTTATCGCGCATAGTCACTATTGCCAATTATTTTGACAATAGTATGAATGCGGCTGCAAAAACAGGACAATCGCGCAACACGATTATCGACTCCATGTTAGCCAAGGGCAATACCTTGTTTGATATGTACCTGCTAAGAGCTTTCTTCTATATTACACCGATTTACCCGGTAGGCACATTGGTAAAACTCAGCACCAGCCAATTTGCCTATGTTATAAAAAACAACCCCCGGGCTGCTGCTACTCCCATTGTACAGATTGCTGAACGCGGGTCCAGCACCTACAATCTGATTACTGGCCAAATTATTGATCTAGCGTTAAAACCTGATATAACCATTGTCGATGTTATCGCCGACTAAAAAACGTCACGCGTACGCGTGACGTTTTTTACATCCACTTTTTTGAACCAAAGCGCCACCATAAAATCATGCTACGAATGAGAAAATCCCCTGCTGTAATATACCAAGCGGCAGTAATATCATATTCCCAGACAATAATAAACAAATATACCAGCGGCAGACGGAACAACCACACTCCCAAAGTGGTTACATACATAGGCCAACGGGTATCTCCCGCACCTCTTAGTGCTCCGCCTAAAACAAAACATAGCGCAAGAGTCGGCTGTTCTAACACAGCAATCATCACACACAACGATCCCCAATGAATAACTTCCGGAACATCAATAAACAACGCAGCTAATGGCTGGGCAAAAACAAAAATGAATACCCCCATAGCTGTCATACTCCAAAAGGCAATTTTATTGGTAAGCCAGGCAAACTGCTCAGCCCGATGCGGCTTACCTTTGCCTAAATATTGCCCAACTAGCGTCATAGCCGCCACCGAAAAGCCGAAACCTGGCATAAATGACATGGACTCAATCTGTACAGCAATTTGGTGACCAGCAAACTGTACTGCACCCACTCCGGCCAACATAAAAGCAAAAACCATTCGACCACCTTGCATAGCCAGTTGCTCTAAAGATGCTGGAACACTAATATCAACAATGCGCTTAATGATTCTTTTATTGATTGTCAATATATCCCCCAAAGCAAGTCCTACCATATCCCGGCGTCTTAGCACAGCCAATACAGTCAAACCACCAGCTAGTTGTGATATTCCTAGACCCCAGGCCGCACCATTAGCTCCCAGTGGTGGTATGCCAGCAAAACCAAATATTAGGATGTAAGAAATTAAAAGCGATAGCGTATTGCTGAAGATTGTGATATAAAACGCCATTCGTGTTTGCCCCATCCCCCGTAAAATGGCATTACCAATCGACATAATTAAAAAGAATGGGGTAAACCCAAAAGCAATTCTAAGCAAAATAGCTGCCAAACCGGTGACTTCGGGCTCAGCCGCCGTCAAACGCAAGAGGGGCTCAGCGGAGGCTAATCCTAGTATCGCCAGCGATAGACCCAATATAGCCCCCAACAAAATGGCTTGCCCAGTAATCTTCGTCACTTCCTGCCAGTGACAAGCCCCCGTTTCCCGCGCCACAATGGCCGCAGCACCAGTTCCTGCCGCAGCAAAAATCATAGCTGTTGAAAACTGCAACATAACGGCCAGCCCCACGGCTGCCAATGGTACGGCTCCAAGCCGACCAACCATAGCAGTAATCAGAACATTGACAGCAACGATGACAACCCCTTCAAATATTACCGGCCAGGCAAGCTTTATAATTTGTCGGTTCATATATTGCTTCATTGATAAAATCATGTTAGTTATCCCCCAGCCAAGCCTATAAACAATACCCCTGTATCATTCTTTTCTGTTTTACGATAATCCTTTATGTATAATCGCATGTAATGATATTGTCCTGACTGTACAAACTGATATAATATAAAAGTTAAAACCTTTAATAAAGATGGTGAATGTATGCTTATTACTGAAATCCCAGATATTATTGCCCGCGAACTTGCTGTTAAACCCCATCAGGTAGCAGCTACAATAACCCTACTAGATGATGGCAATACTGTCCCGTTTATTGCCCGTTACCGTAAAGAGGCCACGGGTGAGCTGAATGAAGAACATATCCGTACTATTGAAGAGCGCACCCAATACTTACGCAATCTCATTAAACGTCAGGAGGAAATCCTGGCCAGCATCGAATCCCAGGGAAAATTAACGCCTGAATTAACACAAGCTATTCAGGCAGCAACCAAACTGCAGGAGCTTGAAGACCTCTACCTCCCCTATCGTCCGAAAAAACGGACACGTGCGCAAATCGCCCGTGAAAAAGGACTAGAACCCTTGGCAGAAACCATTTTGGCCCAAGCACTTACTACCGGCGATGTGCTGGCAATTGCCGAACCATACATCAATGCCGAACACGAAATAACTACCGCAGAATTAGCAGTAGCCGGCGCTCAGGACATCATTGCCGAAACTGTTAGCGAACAGGCTGACATCCGGGCATTACTTCGTAAAGAATTATGGCAAAAAGCAGAAATTGTCAGCCAACTTGCTGTAGAAGAAGCGGAAGCTAAGGAATTTCTCATGTACAAAGACTACCGGGAACCAGTCAAACGGATACCCTCTCACCGAATTCTGGCCATTAACCGCGGCGAAACGAAAGGTATTCTCAAAGTGGATGTGGTTACCGACCATGACGCCAATATCCACTTAATTGCCAGTAAAATTATTACCGGCAGTTCCATCTTTGCGCAGACCATCTTTGCTGCCATTGCGGATGGCTATAAACGCTTGCTGTTCCCGGCGCTGGAGCGGGAAATCCGCAATCTCTTAACCGAAAATGCGGAAAAGCAAGCCATCAGAGTCTTTGGTCTCAACCTTCGTCAATTGCTATTGCAGCCGCCTTTAGCCGGCCATACCGTAATGGGACTAGATCCGGGTTACCGCACCGGCTGTAAGATGGCAGTAGTAAGTCCTACCGGAGCCGTACTTGCCACAGATACCTTATACCTAACCATGAGTGAACATCAGCGTCAAGAAGCCACGGCCAAAGTGCTTGAGGCCATCAAAACTTATGGAGTAACCCTGATTTCGATTGGCAACGGCACGGCTTCTTATGAAACAGAAGAATTCATCGCCAACCTAATTAATACCTATAACCTAAATGTTCATTACATTATTACTAACGAAGCTGGCGCTTCCGTATATTCAGCTTCCAAATTGGCCAAAGAGGAATTGCCTGATCTGGATGTCTCCCTGCGGGGCGCCGTCTCCATTGCCCGCCGGGTTCAGGATCCATTGGCCGAATTGGTAAAAATCGATCCCAAGTCCATCGGAGTTGGTCAGTACCAGCATGACGTAAATCAGAAAGAATTGGGCAACACGTTAGCTAATATTGTAGAATCTTGCGTTAACCATGTCGGTGTTGAACTCAATACTGCCTCCCCGGCCCTTTTGACCTATGTTGCGGGTATTAACGCCAGCATCGCCAAAAATATTGTTGCCTACCGCACTGAAAACGGCCAATTTAAAAGTCGTAAAGAATTATTAAAAGTGGCTAGACTAGGAAAAGCCACCTTTACCCAGTGTGCCGGTTTTTTACGCATTGCTCAGGCAGATAATCCCCTAGATAACACACCAGTTCATCCAGAATCCTATGAACTGGCAGAAGCGATATTAGATAAATTGGGCTTTACCTTAAAAGATTTGTCTGACAAAAATAAGCTGGCTGCTCTCCAGCAAGCAGCACCGCTTGCTGATGCAGCCAAACTGGCTGCCGAACTCAATGCCGGAGAACCGACCGTCCGCGATATTCTGGCTGCATTAGCCAAACCCGGACGGGACCCGCGGGAGGATGTCCCCCCGCCGCAAACACGCAAAAACATTGTCAAACTATCGGATATTACACCAGGTACCATTGTCAAAGGCACAGTCCATAACGTTACCGACTTTGGCGCCTTTGTTGATATCGGAATCAAAATCAATGGCCTGATTCATCGTTCTGAGCTTAGTGACAAATACTTCCGTCATCCCACTGACGTCATTTCTGTAGGTGATATCATCGACGTCATGGTGATTCATGTCGACGAAGCCCGCCAGCGCATTGGGCTTAGCCTAAAGCAAGTTCCCAAAAAATAAACGTCCAAAGCCCTGTACCAGGATCACAACCTGGCTACAGGGCTTTACTAACTTTATTCACCGTCATTGTTTTCCGGTATTTGCCGTAAAATTATCCCCTCACAACACTAAAAGGCGTACTGGTATAGACCTTTTTCTCAATATCTGCTTTGAGCTCATCGGCGGTTGTTTGCAGTAGATAGATTTGACCTTTAAGCGCACTGACCAGGACATCATCATCCAGTTCATCCAAATTAATGGCTGCACTCAGCAAGCTGCCGACAATGCCGGCGTGCGCCATGGCTACCCCGGCCATTAGGTCACTGACTACCAATTTATCCACTTTCATCACAATGGCTTTAGCAATTTCAATCACTTCTAAACAAGCCCTAGCCGTCTCAATCGGCACCTCAGCTGCCAGTTTTACTGCCTTCTGCAACGCAAGCTGGCGTACCTGTCGTTGTTCGGCACTTGTTTCTGGCAAACCGACTGCCGCCAATAAGCCGCGCAGCGCTAACGCATCTCGGTCAATCAACAACGTTAGTTCAATATGCAGCCTACTCAAGTCGGCCTGTTTTGCCAGCAGCAGTTCGTTACACACCAGCAACTCTGAACTCTTCAAAGAATAGTTGATTGCCATTTCCAGGAGCGCCGCCCCCATCAGGCCACTTATGGCTGCCGCACTTCCTCCGCCTGGCGGCACTTCTTCTGAAGCTAACTGACTGGCAAAGCTAGTGATACTCAGTGAGCTTAACATATGTTTCCCCCTATCTCCCATCACTCTACACTAATGATAAACTGATAGTGCGGCTGCCCGCCAAAATACACTTCTACTTCCGCATCGCCAAGCTGTCCGGCAAGCCCTGTTGCTACGTTTCTAGCCTCTTCTTCCGTAAGTTCTGCACCGTAATATAAGCTGACGATACTACTGTCAGGCGTAACTAGTTTGTTAACCAGTTTCGTCAATGCCTCGGACAACCCATCAGCCCATACCACTACGGTACCATCAATAACGCCAATATATGTACCTGCAGCCACCTTCTGACCATTTACTAACGAATCACGAACAGCAATTGTAACACTGCCTGCCTTTACAGCGGCCTGCGCAGCCGTCATCCGGGCCACATTATCAGCCAGATCACGTTGAGGGTCAAACGCCAATACAGCCGCCAAGCCCTGAGGCACATTGGTAGTAGGCACAATGGCCACCCTATCGTCGCCTAGAAGCTTTTTCGCCTGCGCAGCCGCAAGTACAATATTTTTGTTATTAGGCAAAATAATATATTTTTCGGCCGAACTATTATGGATAGAAGCCACAAAATCCTCTACCG
>NZ_JBYKYF010000427.1:0-2022 GCF_057736855.1 Sporomusa sp. | reverse complement strand
ACCAGAAGTCCCAATAATACCCGATGGTGCAAAGGCCCGCAAAGCCTTGCCTCCGGGCTTCATCTTCTGCGGCTCTCATGAGGGCCCTGCCCACTCCCTGTCCCTTGAACCGGCTCTGTGCCACGAGACACGGAAGCACGGCCAGGTCCTCTCCGAGGGGTCCCCACGGGGAAACACCTATTGGGAGGACATAGGCGAAGCCCGCGGGGTTTTCCCCGACGAAGGCCACTTTCACCCGCACACCCTCGGCGTACATTCTCTCCAGCCAGGACCTCCGCGTTCGGGCGCATGCATCGATCTCCTGCGATTCGCCCACGTGAGTACACGCACCCACATAGTACGCGGCACGGTCATCCTTCCCCGGTTCCAGGTCGATCACGGTGACTTCGGGCACGGGCTTCTCCTCCAGTCGGCCTCAGCCAGTTGATTGATCCACTTATCCCACCCGCACCGTTTTCTGTCCACAGGCCCCCTCAGGCCGGCACACCTCACCAGCACGCTGAAGGCATCTTCCGATGTCTGGAGCCCGTGGGGTATGTTCTGCGGACTCACCACCGGATCGCCCGCTCTGACTTCCACCCTCTCGTGGCCCACGACGGCGTAGCCTGAGCCCTCCCGGCCGTAAAACAGGGCGTCAACGGGCGTGGTATGGACGGGCAGAGTCTTCCCCAGACCCAGCAGGACGTTGGTGATGGTCACCTTCTCCGACGACGGCCCGTTGAAGCTCACCCAACCCGGCCCCTTTACAGGCTCAGACTAAGCGCTTGTAGAACAGATGAGGCGTCCACCACGGACCCCGGCTGTCCGGATCGAAGGCAAAGCCCAGGCGGCGGAAGAGGGTTTGGGACTGCCAGTGTATGCGCTGCTCTTCGCATTCTTCCTCCGCGGCAAAGGCTTCTATGCGAACGTAACCCCGCGAACGGGCGTAGTCCTCGGCGGCGCGGAGCAGGGCTGACCCCCTTCCCTGCCGGAGCGCGGTCTGACCGACGTTGATGCATATGATGTTGAGGGTCCGCTCCAGGTCTTCGTTGCTCGAGCATGTGGCGTAGCCGATGCGCCTGGCCACCGGCTTGGGCAGGAAGGTGATCATCCCCACACAAGTGTCACCCTGCATGGCCAGGAGACCCATCGTCCCGTACTCAAGGATCATTTCCTTCCAGAACGGATAAGACGGGCTCATGCCGGCTTTGGGATAAGGGTAGACACACTGCCAGGGGGAGATCAGCCCGCATACACCGTAGGCGGCGTCGTCGAGGGTGATCTCGCGGATCCTGAGAGGACCGGGCGCAAGGCTTGCCCCCTCCACCCCCCGCAGATCTCCCGTCAACTCCTTCAGGTGTACGGCCACAGACGACTCGTTGACGATGCGGTCGACCTCCGCGGCCAGGCTCCGCAAATCGTCGCCGGCGGACGCCCGCCTTATCCGCCAAAGCGCCCCGTCCACGCGGGCGTCCGAGAGCCCGGTGTAGTTGTACATCCCCCCGCTCCCGTACATCTGGCTGGTACCGTACCGGGTTGGGTCGAGAGGCAGCGAGAAAACGAGAAGGAAGGCGTGAAAGAGATCCCTGGCCACCGCCTGCCTCGCGTGCCACCTGCCCATCGAGACGGTCTCCACCCGTATCCCGTACTCCTCCCACTCGCAACGGATGGCCTCCACCAGAGCCGGGACTTCGGGCAGCTCGTCCTCATACACCATCCTCAACCGGACGCCCTGTGGCATCAGACCCTCGACTTGTTCCGAAGGCTGCGCCGGCGACTCGTACAGCCAGGGATGAAAGAAACCGGGAATCCTCCCGGTGCGGCACGCGGCCAGTAGCAGAACGTTGCGGCGAACGCGAGGGTCGTCCATGGGCGGCACGCCGAGCCGGCACCCGAGCACCGCCACCTTGGCGTCGGGGATGTCTCCGGAAGACCCCACCCCCAGCCCGGCACTCCTCCGGGTCTCGAGTTCTTCGACCGTCTCCAGTTCGAATCCCCGGCGGTTAAGATCAAGAACGATGCGGTCGTACGGCGGGTCGACCC
>NZ_JBYKYF010000053.1:0-13163 GCF_057736855.1 Sporomusa sp. | reverse complement strand
GTTGAGGCAGTTCCAGTTGTAGAACTGGTTACCCCAACATTTATTATAGAGCCAACAAATGAGATTGCTCCGCTCTGCTCACAATGACCAAAAAGCTAACAACAGATCATTGCATATAGCGATAACGAAGCAATCTCATGATCTTATTTATTTACTTTCAGCAACCCGCAGGCGGGTCATAGCTCGCCTTAGTGCCGCTTCGGCCCGTTGAACATCTATGTCCTGGCCGCTTTTTAAACGGGTTTCAGCCCGTTCTCTGGCTGCTTCTGCCCGTTTAACATCGATTTCATCCGGTAATTCCGCAGAAGTGGCCAAAATGGTTATTTTTTGTGGCCGAACTTCAATGAAGCCGCCACTGATAGCGATTAGCTGCTCACCTTCATCATTTTTTACACGCAACGGCCAAATAGTAAGGCCGGCGATCAGTGGGGCGTGACCGGGAAGAATACCCAGATCCCCGTCAGTAGCCCTGGCAATAACCATATTCACGTCTTCGGAGTAAACCATCCGATCAGGAGTAACAATATCCAGCCGAATCTTATTGGCCATATATTATTCCCCCTTCATCTTTTTAGCCTTTTCCACTGCCTCATCAATAGTTCCAACCATATAGAAGGCCGCTTCCGGCAGATCATCATGCTTACCGCTGATAATTTCTTTGAAACCACGAATAGTTTCCTTAAGCGGCACATATTTACCAGGGGTGCCAGTAAAGGCTTCGGCTACGAAGAACGGCTGGCTCAGGAATCTTTGAATCTTCCGTGCCCGCGCAACGGTCAGTTTATCTTCATCTGACAATTCTTCCATACCCAAAATAGCAATGATGTCCTGAAGTTCTTTATAACGTTGGAGAACCTCCTGTACACCACGAGCTACCTGATAATGCTCCTCACCTAACACATTAGGATCCATAATCCGGGATGTGGAGTCCAGTGGGTCAACTGCCGGATAGATACCAAGCTCAGCAATCTGGCGGGATAATACTGTAGTAGCATCCAAGTGAGCAAAAGTTGCAGCCGGAGCCGGGTCAGTCAAGTCGTCGGCAGGCACATATACGGCCTGAACCGAGGTGATTGAACCCTTTTTCGTAGAAGTAATCCGTTCTTGCAGGGCCCCGACGTCAGTGCTCAGTGTAGGCTGATAACCTACCGCCGATGGCATCCGGCCTAACAGTGCCGAAACCTCGGAACCAGCTTGGATAAACCGGAAAATGTTATCTATAAACAGCAGCACGTCCTGACCGCCAATATCACGGAAATATTCGGCCATTGTCAGGCCAGTAAGTCCTACCCGCATACGCGCTCCAGGCGGTTCATTCATCTGACCATAAACCAGCGCCGTCTTATCAATAACGCCTGATTCGATCATTTCATTCCATAAGTCATTACCTTCACGCGTACGTTCACCTACACCGGCAAATACCGAATAGCCGCCATGCTCGGTAGCGATATTACGGATAAGTTCCATAATAAGTACTGTCTTACCAACGCCAGCACCGCCAAACAGACCAATCTTGCCACCAAGCGCGTAAGGAGCAATGAGGTCAACGACCTTAATGCCTGTTTCTAAAATCTGAGTAGTTGTAGACTGGTCTTCAAACGCAGGGGCCGGACGATGGATAGGCCAATAATCGTCAGCTTTCACTTCCTCAGGTCTATTGTCAACGGTTTCTCCCAGTACATTAAATACCCGGCCAAGGGTACCTTTGCCCACAGGAATTTTAATAGGTTCCCCGGTATCAACTGCCTTCATGCCGCGAGTCAATCCGTCAGTGGAAGACATCGCAACACATCGAACGGTGTTATCACCAAGATGCTGCATTACTTCTGCAGTCAGCTTTATATGTAGATCGCCGACTTTTTCATCAATGGTTATAGCATTATATATAGCAGGCAGTTTTTCCGGGGGAAACTCAACGTCAATAACAGGACCGATAACTTGAATAATTCTACCGATATTCACGGGGTTCCCCCTCCTTAACTTCTTCAAACCTTCTACTTAAGCGCCTCGGCTCCGCCCACAATCTCATTAATTTCACTGGTAATCGTAGCCTGGCGTACTTTATTGTAATGTAAGGTCAGTTTGGAAATGAGTTCTTGTGCATTATCTGTGGCTGAGCCCATAGCCGTCATCCTTGCTCCCAGTTCACTGGCAGCAGACTGAAGAAGTGCGCCATAAATGACGGTTTCCAGATAACGTGGCAACAAGAGACCCAAAACTTCACCGGCTGATGGCTCAAATATATACTCGGTCTTAGGAGCTGCTTCCCCCTCACCAGTTCCGGCTACCGGCAACAGTTTAATCGTTGTCGGTTTCTGGTTAATGGGTGAATAAAAATGAGTATATGTCAGATATATCTCATCATACTCACCTGACGAAAACTTATCAGCCATCAATTGAGCCAACATTACGGCATCCTGATAGGTCGGTTTTTCTGAAAAACCGAAGAATTCGCCGTCTATACGGTAGCCCCGCCGTTTGAAATAGTCACGGGCTTTGCGCCCAACAGTAACTAATCTGACATTATCTTTACCGCGCACCTGAGATAAGACCTCTTTAACCAAATTGGACGAATAGGCTCCGGCCAATCCTTTATCGGCACTCAGTACAAGATAACCGACCTGTTTCACTTCCCGCACTTCTAACAGCGGATGAGAAGCATCACGGACGTTGGCTGTTACGCTAGCCAATACTTCTCTGATCTTATCAGTATATGGCTTACTGGCAATGGCCCGTTCCTGTGCCCGGCGAAGCCTGGCGGCAGCCACCATCTTCATAGCTTTAGTGATTTGTTGAATATTTTTTATACTCTTAATGCGGCGGCGGATATCTCTGGCGTTAGCCATATATTATCACCTCGCCGCTTCAACTTTAACAAAAGTGTCTTTAAATTCTTTGATAGCTTTTTTGAGGGCCGCCTCAGTTTCACTGTCAAGACTCTTTTTGTCTCTAATGGTTTTGCCTATTTCCGCGTAATTGCTGCGCATGAATTTAAGAAAATCCTGCTCAAACTTAGTAACATCTTCAATCGGTACGTCGTCAAGATAGCCATGGATACCGGTAAATATAACCATAACCTGTTCTTCTACCGGCATCGGTTGATATTGCGGCTGCTTTAAGATTTCCATCATCCGTTGGCCACGGTCTAACTGTGCTTTGGTAGCTTTATCCAAATCGGAACCGAACTGGGCAAATGCTGCCAACTCACGGTATTGAGCCAAATCCAGACGCAGACGACCAGCAACCTGTTTCATGGCCTTAATTTGAGCCGAACCACCTACGCGCGATACTGACAGGCCAGCATTAATCGCCGGACGGACACCTGCATAGAAAAGTTCGCTTTCCAAGAATATCTGACCATCTGTGATGGAAATAACATTGGTAGGAATGTATGCCGAAACGTCACCAGCCAAGGTTTCGATAACCGGCAATGCGGTAATCGATCCGCCACCCAGTTCGTTAGAAAGCTTGGCTGCCCGCTCAAGTAGGCGGGAGTGTAAATAGAATACGTCACCAGGATAAGCTTCGCGTCCGGGAGGACGGCGGAGCAAAAGAGACATCGCACGATAAGCTACCGCGTGTTTGGATAAATCATCATACACACAGAGCACGGCGCCGCCTTTATACATAAAATATTCGCCCATGGCTACACCAGCATATGGTGCTAAGTATTGCAATGGCGCACTGTCCGAAGCAGTCGCCGCAACAACAATGGTATACTCCATAGCGCCAGCTTCTTCCAGTGTCTTAACAACACGGGCCACAGTGGACGCCTTTTGACCAATGGCTACATAAATACAAATTACGCCCTGGCCTTTTTGATTAATAATGGTGTCGACAGCAATGGCTGTTTTACCAGTGCCACGGTCACCGATAATTAATTCGCGCTGTCCGCGGCCAATCGGAACCATCGAGTCAATGGCTTTGATTCCTGTTTGCAGCGGTTCTTTAACCGACTGTCTATCAGCAATGCCAGGAGCCGGATATTCAACAGGACGGAACTCAGTGGTGGCAATAGGTCCCTTGCCATCAATCGGCTGACCAAGGGCGTTGACAACACGACCAACCATGGCCTCACCTACAGGAACCTGCATGATCCGTCCTGTACGGCGCACTGTGTCGCCTTCTTTGATTTCAATTTCGCCACCTAACAAAACAGCACCGACATTGTCTTCTTCCAGGTTTAAAACCATACCAAATACTTCATGTGGAAATTCTAATAACTCGCCGGCCATAGCCTTTTCCAGGCCGTGAATCCGGGCGATACCGTCGCCTACTTCGATAACCGTGCCAACATCATCAACATTGAGATCTACCTGATAGTTCTCAATCTGTTGCTTGATGATAGCCGTTATTTCTTCTGGCCTCATTTTCATACCTTGTATGTCACCCCAATCATAAAGTCTACAGCAAGACGGCTCGAACCTCTCCAAGCTATCTTAATACTATACATACTGAGACTACACAGCAGCAGTGGCGTGGTTAGTCAAGAGCGCTGCCTTGAGCGCTTTTAGTTGGCGGGCTACACTACCATCAATCAGTTTATCACCGATTTTGACAACAATACCGCCAAGCAATTCCTCTTTAATCGTTGTCTTAAGCACAATATTTTTACCAGTAACCTGACTGAGTTTTGCTGCAAGGGCATTCAGTTGCTCCGGACTAAGCTCTTTAGCAGTAAACACTTCGGCTTCGGCAATATTTCTAGCTTCGTTGGCTAGACGTATGTACTCGCGGATGATAGCCGGAAGAGCCGGCTCACGCCGCTTATCAACTAAGAGCAGCAAAAAATTACGGACATACGCATCCAAAGCGTCGCCAAAAATCTGGTTAATTGTTTCTTTTTTTGCTGGCGCGGGCACTAAAGGATGGTACAGTAACGTAGCCAAATCTTCATGCTCGGCAATTGTCGCTTCAACCAGTTTAAGCTGTTGTTCTACGGTGTTCAATGCAGCTTTTTCAGTGGCAATTTCATAAATGGCTTGCGCGTATTTGAGAGCTAACTGATTGGTTAGCATGGCAGACCACCAATTTTCTCACCATCTAAATTTTTGATGAAATCATCAACAAGTTTAGCATTGGCAGCGTCATTCATATTTTGAGCAATAATTTTGGAAGCCGCGGCAACTGCCAGGGTAACCACTTCACCTTTAAGCTCAGCGATTGCGCGCTCACGTTCCCGGGCAATTTCATCCTGGGTGGCTTTTAACAGGCGAGCGCTTTCTTCACGGGCTTCCTTCAGAATTTCTTCCTTGGTTTGTTCAGCCAGTTTGGCAGCCTTATCAACAATAGCCTGTGCCTGTACCCGGGCTTCAGCTAGCTGGGCAAGATATTCCTGCTTAAGTTTTTCAGCAGCTTGCCTTTCCTGTTCAGCCGTTTCCAGACTTTCTGCAATTTTGGCCTGCCGGTCAGCCAACGCCTTCATTAGCGGTTTATATGCCACTTTGGTTAAAATAGCAACAAGTATAAGAAAATTTATAATTTGCGCTATAAGCGTCGCATTCAAGTCAACCAATTGAGGGCCCCTCCTCTTTCCGGCGTATAAGGGAAACGAAAGGCAGAAGGTATAATCCGTCCTGCCAGTCGCCCAATAACGCTTAAATTACTAAATAAACGGATTGGCAAATACCAGTACGATAGCAATAACGGCAGCAATAATAGGAATCGACTCGATCAAACCTACTGAAATCAGCATGTTAACGAGAATCGTTCCCTTGGCTTCCGGTTGTCTTGCCATCCCCTCAATCGCTTTGGCGGTAACAGAACCGTCACCAATACCAGCACCAATAGCGGCAAGGCCGATAGCCAAACCCGCTCCAATGGCAGATGCTGCAATAATAATAGCTTGTTCCACAAAAAACTCCTCCTTTAATTTGTTCAGTTATAATAAAATTCAGAAATAAGCAGTACTAATGGTGTTCATCTTGTAATGCGTTGGACAGATATGACATCGATAGCATCGTAAAAATAAATGCTTGTACAACGCCGACAAACACACTGAAGGCCAGCCATGCCGTTGGAATAATATACGGCACAAGGATCCCGAGAATCATGAGCAGAATCTCACCAGCCAAAATGTTGCCGAATAGACGGAAAGATAAGGTAATCGGTTTAGCTAGTTCTTCGATGATGTTGATTACCACAAAGGGAATGTAAGGTTCAAAAAAATGTTTGAAATACTTAACAGGTCCCCGATTTACAACTCCTAGAATATGCACCAAGGCAACAACCATCAACGCCAGACCCAGTGTGGTGTTAATGTCATTAGTCGGCGATGTAAATCCTGGTACCAGACCTAATTCATTGGCAACGACCAAGAACAAAAATAGCGTGATAATCATCGGTGCCAATTTCCTACCTTTAGGCCCCATGGTATTATCAATCTGATCTAGCAAGGCGGTTACTGCCATCTCCAGGAAGTTTTGCCAGCCGCGCGGAACCATTTCGATCCGGCGTGTGGCAAGTATCGCCAGAACAATGACGATCGCCATAGTTAACCATGTCATGTATAAGGTGTCGAGATTAAACGTAAGACCAGCAAAATGTGCCAGCTTATGTCCCATCTCATGGCCTCCTCCACCATGTCCCATACTTTCATTTTCACTCCCTTCCTGAAATTATTTTCCTTGTCTGGATGATATAAGTCCACTAACCACGATATATACGGCATTAATCATTAATACTATATGAAGTGAGAATAATCCCACTACTGCCGCCCAAAAGTCAATACCGGGAAGCTGGACAGATAAAACCAAAATAGCAATCATAAACCCAAATCGAAACAACCACCCTACACGCATAGAAGCCAGAGCTTTTTCGGGTGGTAGTTCTGCGCTCTTTTTTACCCGCCGGCACATGAGCAAAAAGTACACTACACTGCTTGTCCAGCCAATCAACAGTCCGGGTATGACAAAAATTTTACCTGAAACTAAAGCACTAAGAGTCATAAACACTACCAGCGCCACTAACTGCACCAATGTTCGCCGAACTTGAACTACATAGTTGTCAGCAAAACCTGCCTTAAACACGCTAACTCCTTTATCACTTAATAATTTTTTTGTAGGTAGACCATAGCCCGCCTCCCATGCCAACTACAATCCCTGACACGGTGAACCAAGGAAAGGTGTTAAAATAACGATCAGCCCATTTGCCAAAGAACAGTCCAACGGCTACCATCGCAGCCATATTCAGACCAATTGTCCCCGCCAAGCTCAGAGCCGACCATATCCCATCCTGCTTTGGCATATCTTCACCTCTTAATAAGCTAAGATAGCCTGTTTCACTAGGTAAAACATCACAACTCCTGTCATCAACGCATATTCAGCAAAATTCACCAAAATTCTACAAAACTCAACAAACTCATTATCTTAGCAAATATTCTCCATGTAAATGCAAAACTCCTGCTATAGATTACAAAAAACCGTAAATTTTGGACTAATTTATATTAAATCGTAAATTCGTCCGGACGATTTGCGATAAATCCATATTTATGTAAAATAGCGGCAACAATTCGGTGGGAGGCCTTTCCATCCCCATAAGGATTGATGGCATTGGCCATACGATGGTATTCTGCTGGATTGATGAGTAATTCTTTCGTCTTGCGATACACAAGTTCCCGGTCAGTGCCAATAAGTTTAACAGTACCGGCAGTTACCGCTTCCGGACGTTCAGTGGTATCGCGCAAAACCAATACCGGCTTTCCGAGAGCCGGAGCCTCTTCTTGAATCCCGCCTGAATCAGTCAATACCATGTAAGACCTGGCAATGAGGTTAGCAAATGGCTGATAGTCCAGCGGGTCAATCAGGTGAACACGCGGTGTGGTACCCAATTCTGCCTGTACCACTTCCCTGACCAACGGATTTTTATGTACGGGGAAAACAATCTCAACATCACTACATTCTGTAACAATATCCCTTAACGCCTGATATACATGCCGCATCGGTTCGCCAAGATTTTCACGACGGTGGGTAGTAACTAAGATCACCTTGCGATTAGTATATTCAATATTCTGCAAAAACTTGTCATGAAATTGATAATTCGAATCTACAGTAGCTTTCAGTGCATCGATGACTGTATTGCCTGTCACAAAAATGCTATTGTCCGCAATCCCTTCGTGTAATAAATTTTGCTTGGCTGTAGCGGTTGGCGCAAAATGAAGATCTGTGAGGGAACCTGTGAGCTTGCGGTTCATTTCCTCAGGAAAAGGGGAATATTTGTCACCAGTACGCAGTCCGGCTTCGACATGACCAACCGGAATCTGATGATAAAAAGCAGCCAGCGCTCCAGCAAAAGTAGTGGTCGTATCGCCATGAACCAGCACAATATCTGGTCTTTCTTTAGCCAATACCTGATTGAGTCCATGCATAGCCCGGCATGTAATATCAAATAAGGTTTGTCCCTGACTCATGATATCCAGATCATAATCAGGGATAATGCCAAACAACTGTAAAACCTGGTCAAGCATTTCCCGATGCTGGGCGGTTACCGTCACAACCGGAGTTATGTATTCAGGATACTTTGCCAACTCCAAAACCACAGGAGCCATTTTTATGGCCTCAGGCCGAGTACCAAAAACAGTCATCACTTTAATACGGGACATACGCATTTGCTCCTTCCGCCAATATGTGCATATTTTCACGTTCTTGCTTAATAAGCATAAGGCGGGCATAGTATGCCCGCCTTGCAATTCTACCCAAAAAGATCCACGATGTTATTGTTGTTTAGTGGCTTTTAAGTGAATCACTGCTTTTAAGAACACCATCATTATTGCTTAATACGCCAATTTTCTTCGCACCAAAAAAGGCGACTAAAATGATTGCTAACAAAATCAAAGCAGCATAAACCTTGCTCACTTCGGTTAAGGCTATAGCACTTACTCCCAGACAGCCACTAATTACATACATTAACAATACAGCTTGTTTTTGGCTTAAGCCCATAGCCAAAAGCCGGTGATGCAGATGGCCTTTATCTGGCTTAAAGATCGGGCGGCCACTCATATACCGGCGAATAATGGCAAAAGCAGTATCCATGATTGGCAATCCTAATGCCACAATCGGAACAACCAAAGCAATGGTAGCAGCACTTTTAACCGTACCTAATACCGAAATGGCGGCCAGCATATAGCCTAAAAACATACTGCCGGTATCACCCATAAAGATTTTCGCCGGATTAAAGTTATGCTGCAAAAATCCAAGAGCACTGCCAGCAAGTGCTGCTGTCAAAATCGCTACAGTCCAAAAGTTCTGTTCCAATGCAACCAACAAAATGGTAATGGAAGCAATAGTAGATACCCCGGCTGCCAATCCGTCCAAGCCGTCAATCAGATTGACAGTATTCGTCAGGCTAACCACCCACAAAATGGTAAGCGGGATGGATAAATAATTAACATAAATCATCTCGCCAAACGGATTTGTCAACCATTCAATACGGATATCAAATAAAATAAGGACAACAGCGGCCGCAATCTGCCCCAGCAGTTTAACTTTAGCAGATAATTGTTTTAAATCATCGATAATCCCCACTGCTAAAATAACAGTACCGCCCAAAAGCAAGCCCAGTAACTCATGACTAATGTGCATGCTTGACAGCACCGCCAATACAAAGCCAAAATAAATTGCCAATCCACCCATACGGGGAATAGGAATTGTATGCACTTTACGGGCGTCCGGAGCATCCAGTGCTCCTGCTTTAATGGCTAAGTCCTTAACACGCGGAGTAATAAAGTAAGCTGCTACCAAAGCAACAGTAAAAGCCACTATATATGTTTGCATATCATAACACCTCTTTTCTACGCACCACTCATTGTACCTTACTTGTGTAAAACTTGTCAATTAGTAGCTAGCAGGCAAATCGCTTCGTATTTCTAGTATTTTCACTACCAATAACTATATGCACGAAATACACTCACTATACCTCTGATTAGCTTAGCCGGATACTGATTTACCCAGTTATTGCCTTTCAGCAATAACCTCGCCGCTGCAGTTTATCAATATGCTTGGCAACCAATTCGGTAATATTTACGTCATACCTTTCGGCTAAAATATACATCATAGTGAAACAGCATTGAGCAATATCCAATAGTTCCAGAGCCGCTCCCTTGTTTACTTCACTGAGTTCGAGCCGGGATGGTTCGCCTGACGCACCGGCATGTTTGCCTAAAAATTGGGTTAGTTCACCCAGTTCCTCCTGAATCTTACACACTGTCGTAAGAAGAGTAACATTGTCCAGCTTCAGGTGTGGTAGACTAATATATTTATAGTTCCCGCCATAAAGGTTTTGGGTGGTAGTTATGCGATAACTCTGACTGGTATCATAAACATAACCCTTGTCTGCCAATTTAGCAAGATGCTCTCCAATCAGACTATCGGCGTTAATCCCAAAAGAATCTTCCATAACAAAAATCATAGTAACACAAGTCTGAGCCACATCTAGGAGTTCTTCCTTAACGTCGGCAAGCAGTTCTATGGCTTGAGCCTGTGTTTTCAATTCCGACGGACTTAGGTTTTCCCAAGGCATAAAATTCAGTACCGCCCGCGCCAATTCTCCCGCCTCTTCCATGGCCTTAAGCAAAGTAGAATCAAGAGTGGGGGTGAGATATTTCAGTTTAGGTAAATAAATCGCTTCCAACATGCAAAAACTCCTCTGCAAAAAAGCTGGTTGAGTATTGGGAAACCCAAATACAAAACCAGCTCGATTACGAAATAAGGCCTGCATCAACCCTGCGAAAAGTAGCCTGACGATAAAATATATTCGTCAAGTTTCGAATAATTCCTCCTTGGTCATCCATCAACGGTAATTTCTTACACAAGGACGTAACGCTGCTACTAGACTGACAGGCTAACCTAAACACTGCCTGACCTTTCAGTTGAAAGATCAGGCAGTTACAGATGTTAACCAACACACATATTCGATTCCAGCTTCCGCAACGAATTGCTCGGCCAGCTTATCCGGATAACTATACTGGTAGATAATACGCTTGATACCGGCATTGATAAGAATTTTGGTGCATGCTGAGCAAGGTTGATGGGTGCAATACATAGTGGCATCCCGAATCGACACACCATACATGGCCGCCTGCACAACAGCACTTTGCTCCGAATATCTTGCCGAGCCTCAGATATCTTCAAACGCTCCTGGTAATTTGTATTCTCCTTGTTATACGTTATACGCTTCTTCTAATTTTCTAAATAACAATATAGATCGTCTATTTCTTTCCACATTCGGCTATTACCTCACCAACTCTCGGCAACGCAAAATGCAGCGCATAATAACGACAGGTCATCTGGTAGTAGCCAGGGAGCGAGATTTATCCATTTTCTTTAAAATTGCCTGGAATTACGAAATATTTGCGGAAACGCAAGGCAACATTAACTAAACCAATCATGACCGGCACTTCAATCAGCGGCCCGATAACTGCGGCAAACGCCTGACCGGAGTTTATCCCGAAAACAGCCACTGCTACAGCAATCGCTAGCTCAAAATTATTACTTGCCGCAGTAAATGCTAGTGTAGTTGTCTGCTCATAGTTTACACCCACACGGTGACTTATGAAAAAAGAGACTAAGAACATAATAGCAAAATAAATAATTAGCGGAATAGCAATGCGTACTACATCCATAGGTAATTTAATAATATAACTACCTTTTAGAGAAAACATAATTACGATAGTAAACAATAATGAAATTAATGCCAATGGACTAATTTTAGGAACAAAAGTTTTTTCATACCATTCACGTCCGTTTGTCGGCAATAAGATGCGTCTTGTCAAATATCCGGCGACAAAAGGTATCCCCAGATATATCGCCACACTCGTAGCAACATCTTTCATAGATACATCAATCTGCATCTCCGTAAAACCGATCCATCCAGGAAGTACAGTAATGAAAAAATAGGCAAATACTGAATATAACACAAGCTGAAAGATTGAATTGAGGGCTACTAGTGCTGCCGCGTATTCGTTGTCGCCCTCAGCAAGTGAATTCCATACTATCACCATCGCTATGCATCGAGCTAAACCAATAAGTATTAACCCAACCATGTACTCAGGCATATCTGGTAAAAAGATTATGGCTAGTGCAAACATCAAAACCGGGCCAATTATCCAGTTTTGCACCAATGACAGCAATACCACTTTACCATTACTAAACACTTTCCCAATTTCCTCATACTTGACCTTAGCTAAAGGTGGATACATCATCACAATTAGGCCAATCGCTATTGGAATTGACGTTGTACCTATTGATAAAGAATCCAACCATTTGGCTATCCCTGGGAAGATATAGCCAATTCCAACTCCCATAGCCATAGCTAGAAAAATCCATAGTGTTAGGTATCGGTCTAAAAAAGATAACTTATTTTGCGTATTTGTCAATTTTACTCATCCCCTTAACTTTTCATCGCGCATTTTTATACGCAATGAATGTACTTTATCATTGTCGGTCTTGCAATGCCCGAATAACCTTTTAGTTAGAAGGAATATAACAAAGTCAAGGGCAAGCAATTATTTGTCGAGACCAGAGGCACTCGGCACAGGAACTATGATTGCCCCAGCAATCCATTTCATTGCTTTCCGTATAATTGCAACCATCAAGCAATCTGCAATCTGTACAAGACGGAAAACTATAATCGCTGACCTGTTGCCTAAATTGGACATAATCTGGCTCCATCCATATGGTGGCTAGCTTTTTTACATTTACATTCCCCAGGTAATACGGATACATTTGCTTTTTTCGTCCATAAATATAACAATGATAAGTATGCATTAGAGCATAACAGGGACTAATAAATCCTTGATGATTGATGCATAAGGCTTTGTCCTGAATAAACTTACAAGCCCTTTCTGTCCGTAATTTCATATTTGCCATTTGTGCTTTAACCGACATCAACAACGAGTTATGACCGAACAGCCCACCGGTATCATCAATATCGTAAACAATTTCATCTTTCATAGATTCATGATAAGGCAGTAAATTAGTGACTATAACCTGGCGAGCATCCAATTGCCAAGCCAGCCGGATTAAATCAGGCAATCTGGAAAATTCTTTTTCATTGCCACAAACTCAATACCCAATTCTGGTTTAGTAAGCTTATGTTCCTTTTTTAACTCCTGTCATCTGCTGATATTATGATAAACACTACTAAAATTGCCTCCCGAACGGATTTGG
>NZ_JBYKYF010000052.1:2817-13174 GCF_057736855.1 Sporomusa sp. | reverse complement strand
CAAGACCGGCAGTGGAAGCTGGTGAAAAACTTGGTTTTTTGCCCGGTGATCTCCAGGAAAAGGTAGATCCTTATTTACGACCGCTGTATGATGCAATGTTTGATATTCTTGGTGTAGAATGTGTACAAAAATATATGACAAAAAACATTATAGAGGTTGCACCTTTAGCGTATATGCGGGGTCGGACATTAGAGGATTCATTTATCATTTTGGATGAAGCGCAAAATACAACATCGGAACAGATGAAAATGTTTCTGACCAGAATGGGATTTGGCTCAAAAATGGTTATTACTGGTGATATAACACAAATTGATTTACCGGCAGGCGTGAAATCAGGTCTTAAGCATGCCCAAGCCGTACTTGCACATGTTCCTGGTATTGCACTTTGTACATTGGATGAAAGTGATGTAATAAGACATGAAATAGTCAGCCGAATCATTAAGGCTTATGAACAGTACGGTAAAAGTAAGAATATATTGAGCGCTGAGTAGAAATGCAGTAACGAATATTGGCAGCTCAATATTTGTCTGGAGTGAAAAAGATGATATCGGTTAACAACAGGTTGCGGAAACTGTTAGTTACGCCAGGAAGTATTTATGCCCGGCCATTAGTGCGGAGAATTCTGCTGTTTGTAGTATTTTTTGCGCTATATATGGCCTGTTTGTCAGCCGATTTTATTCCGGAAAAGGTATCGTTCCTCGAGGGGGAGGTAAGCGACAGGGACGTAATTGCACCACGGACTGTATCTTATGTCGATATAGCGAAAACCAAAAAACTTGAAATGGAAGTTCTGGCAAGTGTTGCCAATGTATATGACATGGATGTTTCCGTGATGGAAAAGGCTGAAGAGGATGTCAAAGCCATCTTTCGTTCAGCGCAAAGTGTTCTGACAGATAATACGCTGACCACGAATGAACAGAAACTGCAAAAATTAACCCAGGATTTACCAGTCAGTTTGTCAAGTGCCGTTATTAACGGTTTGATTAGTTTAGACAAGGAAGGGTTAGCAAAAACAGAAGAATATACGACTACGATATTGCGTAAATATCTACAACGCGGTATCAGAGATGATGACCTTGAGATTGCCAGAAAACAGGTGGTGCTAGAAGTCGAAGAACTAGGTTTGGATAAAAATGCCGAGGCCATCGTAGCTGGAATTGCTCAAACATTAATTAGACCTAATTTTATTTTAAATGTTCGCGAAACAGATAAACGTAAACAAACAGCATTGGCTAATATTGAGCCTGTTCGGGAAACAGTGAAAAAAGGCCAGGTTTTAGTTAGACGCGGCGATGTTGTAACAAGTGAACAAATTCATGTAATGGTAGAATTAGGTCTGTATGCCGGCAATGTCAACGGAGTTCGGATTTTTGGACTGGCTGTCTTTGTGCTTTTAATTATGGGAATCTCAATAGGTTATTTATATCAATTTGCGAAAAAGGTTCATGCTAACGATAAATATCTGATTTTACTTGGCCTGATCGTTTTAATTACGATGATAATGGCCAAAGTAGCCCATTATTATTCAGATTTTACTGCACCAGTTGCTGCTGGTGCTCTGCTGACGGCCATACTTATCGATGCGCGGGTCGGTTTGCTTGTAAGTGTAGTCATGGCTATGTTTTTTGGAGTTATTGTTGAACATGACTTAAGGGCAGTAACGGCTGCACTCATTGCTGGTATGACAGGGGTATACAGTGTTACCAAAATGGTTCATGGTTATAATCTAACTAAAGCAGGTATCGCCATCGCAGCGGTTAATTTTTTGGTGATAGGATCCTCTGGTCTTATTGAACAGCTTAACGGGAAAGAAGTATTGCTGCAAGGATTACAGGGGGCTGTTGGCGGGATAGTTTCTGCTGTTATTACGATCGGGCTTTCGCCATATTTGGAAAATGCCTTTAATATTACTACGCCTATTAAGCTTTTGGATTTAGCTAAACCTAACCATCCGTTATTACAACGCCTGCTTTTAGAGGCCCCAGGAACCTATCACCATAGTGTAATTGTTGGCAACCTAGCAGAAACCGCTGCAGTTACTGTGGGGGCCGATCCGGTTGTTGTCCGAGTTGGAGCATATTATCATGATATTGGTAAAACCAAAAGACCGTTTTTCTTTATTGAAAACCAGCCAGGTAATGAAAATCCACATGACAAAATTGCTCCTTCGTTGAGCACATTGATTATTACTTCTCACGTTAAAGATGGCATCGATTTGTGCCGGGAATATAAACTTCCGCAACCAATAATAGATATTGTTCAGCAGCATCATGGAACAACCTTAGTATCCTATTTTTACAGACGGGCAACAGAACACGAACATGGTGAGTCTGTTGTTGAAGAAGATTTTCGCTATGAAGGGCCGACACCACAGACTAAGGAGGCAGCACTAATTATGCTGGCCGATGCCTGCGAAGCGGCAGTGCGGTCAATTAGTAAACCAACCGTTAACCGGATTGAATCTACTGTTCGTAAAATTATCCGAGAAAGATTGCATGATGGTCAACTTGATGACTGCAATCTTACTTTAAAAGATCTTAACATAATTGGCGATGTCTATATCCGATTATTGTCAAGCATGTTTCATAACCGTATCGAATATCCTGAAGCTTTGAAAGAGCTTGAGAGGGGAAAAAACAAAAATGGAAATAATACTAAACAACTTGCAGAAAAAACTGACGATAACTCCGGAGATGGAGCACAGACTGATTCAAGTCTTGAATAAAACGGCTGAAGTGTATGGTTTGGAACCTCAGACGGAAGTCAGTGTAGTGTTGGTCGATGATGAATATATCCACCAACTTAACTTACAATACCGGGGTAAGGATATGCCAACTGATGTATTGTCTTTTGCCATGAATGAGCAACGTGCAGATATTTATGAACCGGATATTAACCAAGTTCCGGAAGACATTGAGATATTGCTAGGGGATATTATTATTTCGCTTGAGACTGCTGCCCGGCAGGCTGCAGAATATGGACACAGCCTAGAACGGGAATTGGCATATTTAACAGTACATGGCATGCTGCATCTCTTGGGCTACGATCACGAAGAAGAAGAGGATAAGCGAGAGATGCGTCAAGAGGAAGAATATGTTTTGTCACTTTTGGGCATTACTCGTGACCCGTCGTTGCCGGTATGCTGATAACCGCGTTTAAGCATGCGATTGCCGGTATAATATATTGTATACGCAAAGAACGCAATATGAAGATTCATCTACTGGCAGCGCTAATTGTTCTTGGAGCAGCCTGGAAATGCGAACTTAGCCATATTGAATTAGCGGTTTTATTTATTACAATTGCTGCAGTAATTGCTGCTGAAATAGTAAATACAGCGCTTGAGGCTCTTGTCGATAAAGTATCGCCCGAGTTTCACCCGTTGGCTAAAGTAGCCAAAGATGCCGCTGCTGGAGCTGTGCTGGTGCAGGCGCTATCTGCTATAGGTGTTGGTTATGTTTTATTTTGGGACAAATTGTTTAAATAGGTGAGAGAGATGAAAGAATTGATAGCGGCTGCTGTCAAGGCCAGGGAACAGGCGTATGTACCCTATTCAAACTTTAAGGTGGGTGCCGCAGTATTAGGAAAAAGCGGAAAGATTTTTGCGGGGTGTAATATTGAAAACGCTTCTTATGGTTTATCAATTTGTGCCGAGCGTACAGCTATTTTCAAGGCTATATCTGAAGGAGAGAAGGAACTTACTACCATAGCTGTTGTAGCCGATACTCCTGGGCCTGTATCGCCCTGTGGTGCCTGTCGACAGGTTATGACTGAATTCGGTATTAACCAAATTATTTTAATGAATCTCAAAGGAGATCGAAAAGAAGTTAACATCAACGAACTTTTGCCCTTTAGTTTTGTCAAAAGTGATTTTTATAGCGATGGTGATAAACATGAATGAAGATAAATTTAAATCAGGTTTTGTAGCTGTTATTGGGCGACCGAATGTCGGCAAGTCAACACTCATGAATAATTTAATTGGTCAAAAAGTGGCCATCATGTCTGATAAACCACAAACAACCAGAAACAAAATCATGGGGGTGCTTACCCAGGAAGATGCTCAAATTATATTTATTGACACTCCGGGTATTCATAAGCCTAAACATAAGTTAGGCGAGTATATGGTTAAAGAAGCAGAAGGCTCGCTCCGCGAAGTTGATGTTATCCTATTTGTTGTTGACGCAACTGCTGAGATGGGAGCAGGAGAACGTTATATAATAAATAATCTGACTAATGCTCGCAGTCATGTAATTCTAGTTGTTAATAAAATTGATAAAATAGAAAAAAGCAAATTACTCCCGATAATAGAGAAATATACTTCAGCATTAGCTTTTGCTGCTGTTGTTCCGATTTCAGCACTTGAGCAGACTAACTTTGATGGTCTGATTGCCGAAATTAAGAAGTTTCTTGAACCAGGACCGCAATATTATCCAGAAGATATGATTACTGATCAGCCGGAACGTTTGGTTATTGCCGAACTAATTCGGGAGAAAGTACTGCATTTAACACAGGATGAGATTCCCCATGCTATTCTTGTTGATGTTGAAGAAATAATTACCAGACCAAATGAAGATTTATATGTCAGAGCCGTTATTTATGTAGAACGTGAATCACAAAAGGGCATCGTGATTGGTGCAGGCGGGCGCTTATTGAAAGAGATTGGGAGATTGGCGCGAGCTGATATTGAAAGCTTATTAGGATCCAAAGTCTACCTTGATCTATGGGTCAAGGTAAAAAAAGACTGGCGTAATCGTGTAAATGTATTAAAAAGTTTTGGTTTCCAATAAAAAAAAACGAATAATGAAATGTAATGACCTTTTTGACGGCTGCCGCTTGCGGTGGCTTGTTTTGTCTATAAGATATACTTATTGACCATTGCGCTGGTTAATGGTATCATTTGTAAGGAGAGGTGAATTATGAAGTGGGTTTCTAAATATTTTATTAATGGATTAATTCTCATAGTACCTATTGCAATCACGGCGTTTGTGGTTATAAATATTTTTTCATTTACTGACCGTCTGCTAGGGAAGTATTTGCCGATTCATTTTCCCGGTGTGGCTCTGATTGTTGTGGTACTTTTAATCGTTCTCGTAGGTTGGTTGTCCTCCCATTGGCTGTTAAAAAAAGTAATAGGTTATGGTGAGCGGTTATTAGGTTCAATTCCTATTGTTAAGTTTATATATAATAGTGTAAAACAATTATCAACGGCAGTATTTGAATCTCAAAAACTTTTGAAAAATGCGGTTTTAGTACCTTATCCACATCCAGGAGTCAAGTCACTAGGGTTTGTAATGCCCGAACTATCTGCACCGTTAGCAGAAAAATTTGAGGAAGAACATGTTTGTGTGTTCATTCCCATGAGTTTAAACCTAACTTCTGGATTTAATATTATCATCCCCAGACGGGACATAATACCTATAGATGTAACCAGCGAAAGTGCATTGCAATATGTTATTACTGCCGGTGCTATTATGCCGCGCAGTAATGATTCCAAATAACTAGGGAGAGATGCTTTATCGATTCGCCTTTATTCAGTTTTATAAAACTGGCGGCCATCTTGTTTTTGGTTGTAGCTAATGCTTTCTTTGTGGTAGCTAAATTTTCTCTGACGAAAATTCGTAAAACCAGGCTGGAAGAACTCGCTCACCAAGGCAATGGTCGGGCTACTATAGCTTTAAAGATCGTAAACTCATCGGACACGTACTTAGGAGCAGCCCAACTGGGAATTAGCATGACAACACTAGCATTGGGCTGGGTAGGTGAACCAGCCATATCATCATTGATCGGACCCTTGCTGACCAATTATTTTGCAGTTTCGGATTGGCTGGTTTCTACAATAAGTTTTGTCATAAGTTTTATTATCATTATTTTTCTCCATATTGTTTTGGGAGAGCTTTTGCCGAAATCCGTGGCGATTCAGTATTCAGAAAGTCTGGCATTAGCCTGCGCTTGGCCGCTACACATTTTTCGCAAAACAGGGTATCCTATTATTGTACTGTGCAATCAAGCAGCCAAGTCGATTTTGGGGCTTATGGGGATTAAACCTGCAAATCAAGCTGACTTGACGCATACGGAAGAAGAACTACGCATGCTTGTAAGCGCCAGTCATCGCGGTGGCGTGCTCGACCAAATGGAAAGTGAATTAATTGACAATGTCTTTGATTTTGCTGACCGTCTGGCGCGCGAAATTATGGTGCCGCGCCAGGATATGATTTGCTTATATGTAGAGGATTCGTTTGAAGAAAATATGCGAGTGGTTAGAGATACAGGTCATACTAGATATCCACTCTGTTCAGAGGATAAGGATCATATCATTGGTATGATTCACATTCGAGATTTAATGGATTATAACTTGACGGCAAATAATAAAAAAGATCTTACTGCCATTATGCGCGAAATTTTGGTGGTGCCTGAAAGCATGTCAGTCGCTCATTTATTGCAAGTCATGCGTCGCAAGCGTACTCATTTAGCTATTGTTGCTGATGAATATGGAGGTACCGCTGGGCTGGTTGCACTGGAAGATGTGATTGAAGAAATTGTTGGCGATATTCAGGATGAACATGATACTGTTGAAGATGTTGAAATTCAATGTTTGCCTGATGGTAGTTATGAATTTGATGGTGGAGTACTTTTAGATGATGTAACAGAACTTTTAAATATTCGATTGGATGATCATGAGGAAGATACCCTTGGCGGCTATATCTTTGGTATATTGGGGCGTCGTCCTGAAATAGGAGATAAGGTTGAGATTGGTGACTATTCTTTTGAGGTGTTGAAGGTCAACGGTTTTAGAATCGTGCGAGTAAAGGCTGTGCCGCTTGTGCCGCTGAAAGCAGTAGCACAAGCGTAGCAATAAATAGCATGTTGTGGCTAGTCCTGCTTGTCAATATTAGTGTGAAGGGATGATGTCGAATGTTATTACGGGAAACCATGTGGGAGATTTTTTCCTGTACCGGTAATATCGATGCTTACCTTGCCTATCGCGCCTGTCAAGAATGTCACAGCAAGACCAGTGTATCAGCGGATGAATCCACAGAACCGATAGTTTTGCCAGATGCTTATCCAAATTATATATTACGTGAGGTTAGATGGCAGTAGAATATCAAACAGAAGCCATTCTGTTGGCGGCTCGCGATTGGAGCGTCGCCGACAGGATGGTCACTTTATTTTCACGTGAATATGGAATTGTAACCGCTATGGCTTATGGCGCCCGTAAGCCGAAAAGCAAACTAGGTGGTAGCCTTCAACCGTTTACTCATCTGTATTTGGTAATGAGTGACGGGAATGGTATGGATGTAGTAAAACAATGTGAAACACAAACTGCTTTTCGGGAACTCAGAGAAGATTTGACAAGATGGGCCTACGCGAATTTTATCGCAGAATTAGTAACAGGATTATGGCCTCAACGACAATCTGAGACGATGGCCTATGACACATTATTAGCAACTTTGCGCTTGCTTACTATTCGCAATCCACGCATTACGGCCCTGACTGGTGCATGGCGTTTATTAGGTTTAGCTGGTTTTCAACCTGAGTATAAACATTGTGTACAATGTGGCAAATCATTACATTTCCCGGCTAAGTTTAGTTTTTCTGCTGGTGGTAGTATGTGTGCTGAGTGCAGTCTGCCTACTGAACCTATGTTTGAACAGGCAGACCAGAGATTCTTAGACCAGTTATCTGCCATTGATTTAGATAATCCTGGTCAATTTACCGTTCAGGCCAGAACATTGGCAAATGCGGAACGTTTGCTTTATGGTTTTGTATGTCACCAATTGGAGCGTCCTTTAAAATCCCTGGAATTTATTCAGCGTATTAACTCCTTGCGTTAAGAATAACTTTGCGTTAATGGGGGATGCTATACAAAACGACTGGGGGAGTAGACATGGACATTACTTTGAGTAAAATCGATCTGATACGTGAACGAACTGGCGTTTCTTATCGGCAAGCCAAAGAAGCTTTGGAACGTCATGAAGGAAATGTAATAGACGCTCTAATTGAGCTTGAAGATCAAAGCAAAGCAGAGTCCAAATGGACTGAAGAATTTTCGGTTCGATCAACCGAAGTCATTGAGAAAGTCAAAGAACTTATTCGTGAAGGTAATGTGAACAAAATACGCGTTAAACACGACGGCAGGGTATTGGCTGAGATACCGGTAGCGTTAGGTGCTATTGGTGCTGTAGTGTTACCACAATTAGCTGCATTAGGTGTGTTAGTCGCTGTATTCAAACGTTGTACCATTGAAGTTGTACGCCAAGAACCAGAAAATGTGGCTAACAATGATGAGGCTGCGGTTGCCAAACCGGATTTTTCTAAAGATACGTTTTAGTATTTGACAAACTATGGGACATTTGATATTATCCTGATAGAAGTATAAAGATGGCAATGCGGGAAATAAGTAACCTTACCATGCAGCGAACCAGGGAGGGTGTAAGCCTGGTATTATCAAGGTGAAAGGCATTCCCAAGCCGCAGGAGGAAATCGTAAGAGAGTAAAACCTGCAATACGATTAAGGTGGGGCGAGTTTAGTCGCTCAATCAGGGTGGAACCGCGGGAATAACATCTCGTCCCTGTAACTTGATAAAGTTACTGGGACAAGATGTTTTTATTTTTATAGGAGGGAATTTTATGACATTCCAGGAGATAATCCTGACATTACAGAATTTTTGGGCAGAACAAAATTGTATAATCCAGCAGCCTTATGATGTGGAAAAGGGAGCAGGAACCATGAATCCGGCGACATTTTTGCGGGCGCTTGGACCTGAGCCATGGAATGTGGCGTATGTTGAACCATCACGCCGTCCGGCTGACGGACGCTATGGAGATAATCCCAATCGTTTATTTCAGCATCATCAATATCAAGTCATTATGAAGCCTTCACCGGCGAATATTCAAGAATTGTATTTGGCTAGTTTAGCCAAGCTGGGAATTGATCCAGCCAAACATGACATCCGGTTTGTTGAAGATAACTGGGAATCCCCTACTTTGGGTGCATGGGGCTTAGGCTGGGAAGTCTGGCTAGATGGTATGGAAATTACTCAGTTTACCTATTTTCAACAAGTAGGCAGTATTGACGTTAAACCCGTATCAGTAGAAATAACCTATGGCCTGGAACGTTTGGCTATGTATATTCAAGGTAAAGAAAATGTTTTTGATATTGAATGGGTAAATGGCATTACCTATGGTGATGTATTTCACCGCAATGAAGTGGAACACTCGCACTATAATTTTGAAATCGCTGATACTGAGCTACTCTTTAATTTGTTTGATCTTTATGAAAAAGAAGCAATCCGGGTTGTTGAACTAGGATATGTGCTTCCGGCGTATGACTATGTGTTAAAATGTTCCCATACTTTTAATCTGCTAGATGCCCGTGGCGCCATTAGTGTTAGCGAACGTACCGCTTTTATCGGCAGAGTGCGGAATCTGGCCCGTTTGTGTGCACAAGGTTATTTGGAGCAGCGTGAAAAGCTAGGCTATCCGCTCCTAAAGGGAGGCAAATAAGCCATGACTAAAGATTTACTTTTAGAAATTGGAACAGAAGAAATTCCTGCAAAATTTATGCCAGGGGCTTTAACGCAGTTGGAAAATACAACCAAAGCCAAACTCGCCGAACTTAGAATCAGTCATGGCGAGATCAAAGCTGTCGGTACGCCGCGGCGTTTAGCTGTGATAGTAAGAGAAGTTGCTGCCACTCAAACAGACAAGCATAGTGAAAATAAAGGACCGTCGGTGAAAATAGCATTTGCTGAAGATGGCACGCCGACGAAAGCAGCTTTGGGATTTGCCCGGGGACAGGGCGTCGATCCTGCGGCGTTAGTTGTCAAAGATGGTTATGTATATGCCGTTATTCAGGAAGCAGGGCGTCAGACGAAAGAACTATTACCTGGAATTTTAACTGATATTATTACTCATTTGTCGTTCCCCAAAAGTATGCGCTGGGGTGATCTGGATATTCGTTTCGCTCGTCCTATTCGCTGGGTAGTAGCATTGTTTGGCAATGAAGTGGTGCCTTTTACTCTACCAGGAGTAACTTCTGGCAATATTACTCGTGGTCACCGTTTCCTAGGCAAGGCCGAAATTACAGTCAATTCGGTAGAAGAGTACTTCTCACGGCTTGCTGAAAACTATGTTATGGTTGACCCGGATGTGCGTAGCCGTGTAATCAGAGAACAAATTGAAAATTTGGCAGTAAGTCGGGGAGGAACTGCGAATATTGATGAAGAATTGCTGGAAGAAGTAGTTCATCTGGTAGAGTACCCGACAGCGTTATGCGGTAGTTTTGAAGAAAAATATCTCAGTCTGCCGCCGGAAGCCATTATTACCCCTATGCGAGAGCATCAACGGTATTTTCCTGTAA
>NZ_JBYKYF010000052.1:0-2807 GCF_057736855.1 Sporomusa sp. | reverse complement strand
GTAACAGGTAAAGACGGCAAACTATTGCCGATGTTTATTACCGTAAGAAATGGTGGAACTGAGCATATTGATATTGTTCGCCATGGAAATGAGCGAGTATTGAAGGCCAGATTGGCTGATGCCAGATTCTTCTTTGAAGAAGACCAAAAAGTAGCCTTGGCTGACCGGGTTGAGAAGCTCAAATCCATTGTATTTCAAGAAGGATTGGGTACACTTTATGATAAAGCGCTGCGGTTAGAACGGTTAGCGGCTTCCATTGGACAGATGCTCGGAACAAGTCAGGAAGAGCTTGCTATTGTTAATCGGGGGGCTCATCTGGCCAAAGCCGATTTAGTAACAGGTATGGTGTGTGAATTTACCGAACTTCAAGGTATTATGGGACGCGAATATGCGCTGCTCGATGGAGAGAATCCGGCAGTTGCGCAAGCGATATTCGAGCATTATCTGCCACGGTTTGCCGGTGATATATTACCGCAAACAACGGCAGGACGTTTAATTAGTATCGCCGATAAAATCGACAATATTGTTGCCACTTTCAGCCGGGGACTCATTCCGACTGGTTCACAGGATCCCTATGCGTTAAGACGGCAGGCTCTAGGTATTGTTCATATTTTAATTGATGCTCAATATCATGTTTCCTTAACGACTGTAGCAGCTCATGCCATGGATTTATTAGGTATTAATGACAATGAACGGCGTAATAAGCTGATAGCAGAAATGCAGGAGTTTTTCCGCCTGCGAATTAAAAACGTGCTACATGACGAAGGCTTACGGTATGACATGATTGATGCTGTGTTAGCAGTTGGGGTTGATGATATCTATGATACCTGGCTTAGAGCCAAAGCTATGGCCATTGAAGGTGGAACCATGGCTATGCAAAAAGCTGTCCAAGCACTTGTGCGAGTAGGAAATCTCGCAAAAAATGCCAATACTGATACCATTGATACAAGTTTATTTTCTGCCGAAGCCGAATATGCCTTATATAAAGCCTATGAAGATGCCCGTGTGGCAATTAAAAAGTATGAAGCAGAAAAAAATTATCAGGGTGTGCTCACAGTCCTAGCTGATATGGCTGCACCAATTGATGCATTTTTTGGAGCTGTTATGGTTATGGTAGAAGATACGGCTGTCAAGAACAATCGTTTAGCTTTATTGAAAGCCATTACTGGTCTAGCTGCCCATACTGCAGATTTGACTAAAATTGTTTTCTAGTCAGGTGTGCCTGCTAGAAAACAAAATATAGTGCAGGACTGATCTTGCTGAGATGGTATTTTGTATCAATATTAAAGGGGGGGGCATTTATTGGGGTTAACGCCGCGGCAAGAAAAAATTGCTGAGATGGTTAGAACGTTAGGCCCGATTACTGGGGAACAAATTGCTGAACGTCTTAGTGTAACCAGAGCGGCACTCAGGCCTGACTTAGCTATCCTGGTAATGTCTGGTATGGTAGAAGCCCGCCCTAAAGTTGGATACTACTATACCGGCAAAAATACTTTAAACCTGCTTACCGAACAAATAAATCGAATAAAAGTAAAGGATGTGCAGTCAGTACCTGTTGTTGTAAGCTCTGGCACGAGTGCTTATGATGCTGTTGTTACCATGTTTTTGGAAGATGTCGGTTCTGTATATGTTGTCGAGCCAGGAGGCATATTAGTTGGAGTAGTATCACGCAAAGATGTGCTTAAAGTAGCTATGGGTGGAAATGACTTGCATAAAATGCCTGTAAACGTACTTATGACACCAATGCCGAAAATAATTGTAACGACTCCAGATGAACCTATTTTGACAGCAGCTAAAAAAATCATTGACAACGAGGTGGACAGTCTGCCGGTGGTTATTCCGGCGGAAGCACGAGGCAACAAAGGTCATGAGCACGAAGTTGTTGGGCGCATAACTAAAACCAATATTACCAGATTGTTTGTTGAAATCGGTGAGGGACGAGGAGGTGACAATTATAGCTAATTTGCCGATTATTTATGCATTATCAGATTCTCTTGGTGAAACTGCTGAAATGGTGGCCCGCGCTACAGCCAGTCAGTTTAATTCCGGAGAATTTGATATCATCCGAGTACCTTATATCAACTCGGTAGAACAAATTACTGAAACTGTGCAAGAAGCATCTAAACATGCTTGTGTTATTTGTCATACCCTGGTTTCTCCAGATTTGCGTGAAGCATTGTTAGAACAGGCTAAAAAATATGCTATTCCAACCATTGATATTATGGGACCGATGATTACTGCCGTACAAGCCATCAGCGGCATTACTCCTAGACTTAAACCAGGGCTTATTCATAAACTTGACCAGGAATATTTTAAACGGGTAGAAGCAGTAGAGTTTGCGGTAAAATATGATGATGGCAAAAATCCATGGGGATTGCTAAAAGCTGATATTGTAATTCTCGGTGTTTCGCGCACTTCGAAAACCCCATTAAGCATGTATTTGGCTCATAAAAAAGTGAAAGTGGCAAATGTGCCACTTGTGCCAGAAATACCGCCACCGCAAGAATTATTCCAAATTCGTTCTGAACGTCTCAAAACTATGGGTTTAGGCCCGGATGCCAGTTATGCTAAAATTGAACGAATCAACGAAGAGCTTGAATATGCTCGTTCTATTATGCGCCAACTGCAATGCCCAGTAATTGATGTGTCTAATAAAGCGATTGAGGAAACAGCAAACCGAATATTAGAAATTATTCAAAAAAATAAGTTGACAAATAATTTGTAAACATAAAAAACCTGGCGATGTAGCCAGGTTTCAGGCTGTCGACAAAGTATTGTCGATAGCCTTTTTATTTATTATGATCATC